>JAOUGB010000354.1 GCA_029857875.1 Desulfobacteraceae bacterium
TAATATATTGTATATTTGGCAGATATGCCCCATCAAGTTATGATGGCACTGGTTTTGCAACTATACAAAATGGAGGTGCAATTCAATGGAAGCAATTAATTCTGCCATCGTTTTTGAAGAAACCCATGTCGCTTCAAAAGAAGAGCCTGTGTCATCAGATGACAAAGAAACAGTGGAAAGTCTCATGGATCATTATGACGAGCCCAGCTATTTTTTCAGAGGTGCCATTTTTGGTTTTATCTTATGTGTTCCTTTTTGGACCGTTATATTCTGGCTCATCACTTGATTGATAAACAATCGCTGTTATAAGTCATTAAAAAAACAATACGCCACATGGAGAATTTATGCAACCCAACAAGGTCATCGTACGATTTATAGACGGTATGATAATGAAAGGCAATACCAGTGACTTTTTCCCGAATAAGGTACGCTTTCATCTCAATCGTCTGGACGGTAAGATAGAGGAAATTGATATCGAGATTTTAAAGGCGGTCTTTTTCGTAAAGGATTTCGAAGGTAATAAAGATTATCAAAAGAAATATGAAGATACGATCCATGGTGCAGGACGCAAGATCGAAGTGGAATTTACAGATGGTGAGTCTATTACCGGTTATGCCTTGGGTTATTCACCAGACCGCCACGGCTTTTTCATAACACCAGCTGATTTGAGCAGCAACAATGAACGCATTTTTGTAGTAAAATCAGCCACGAAAAGTATTAAATTTCTCTAATACCATGAGATGTATGCAGGGAATCTTCCCGGTACGGAATAAAAATCTTTGGCAGTTGTCGAATCATCTTCGTGACTTGAGGATAAAGTAAGTCAAATTTAAAAAGATTCACAGCTATTTGTTATTTTTGGATACCATTGCCTGCTGCAATTTTTCGGCCAAATCACTCTTGGGCAAAGGGGTTTCGGCCTGTGCAAAGTTTTTCCAGGTGCCCTCGTCTTTTGAATCTCCCGGAGCAAGGGTAATTTTACGTTCACGGGGATGGATACCCTCCACAGTTACGGCAAGCGAATCTCCTACTTTGAGTTGTTCTATCAATCCGGGCTTTTCGGCCCCGCTGATTTTCGATTTCGGCAGAAGCCCGGTGATGCCCGGAGCCAATGAAACAAAATAGCCGAATTTTTCTTTTTTTTCCAATGTTCCTTTAACGACCTGGCCAACACTGAATTTGTCCGACACCTCCAGCCATGGGTCTCCCTGGGCATCTCTGATGCTAAGGGAGATCCGTCGCCCCTTTGCATCGAGTTCTTTAACCAGAACCGAAACCTTTTCTCCCGGGGTTACAACATCCTCGGGATTGATTACTCGCTTGACATAGCTCATCTCGCTGATATGAACCAAGCCCTCTATGCCGGGGACGATTTCAACGAATACACCAAATTTCATACACCGGGTGACTTTTCCGATCACCTTGTCTCCCAGACGAATTTTTTCCGACACCGTATCCCATGGGTCGCTGTCAAGCTGTCTCATGGACAGGGAAATTTTTTTCTGATTCTTTTTGTCACCGTCCGCTATGTCGATAACCTTGACCGTAACCGTATCATCGGGTCGGACAATCTCTTCGATCTTTTCCACCCGGGACCAACTCAGTTCAGAAATATGAACCATGCCTTCGACGCCGGGAATCAGTTCAACAAATGCTCCGTAGGGCATAAGTTTAATGACCCTGCCTTTTAAAATATCGCCCTTCTTTAATGTACTGAAAAAGACTTTTTTTTCTTTTTCCATGGCCTGAGCAAGAAGTTTTCGGCGGGAGACGACGATGTTTCTTCCGTTTTCTTCGAATTGGGTAATCAGAAATTCATAGGTCTGTCCGACGTAACCTTCAGGTGCTTCGACATATTTTACATCGATCTGACTCATGGGACAAAAGGCGCGTCTCTGAAGCAGGTCCACGTTGAAACCACCTTTGCAGGTTTCAGTTATTTTTCCTTCAACAGGAATTACGTTTTTAAATGCGTCATTCAGAATATCAAATCCTCCGACACCGGAAATTGCTTTGGATAAGCGTATTTCATGTTCATCAAGGACCACCACATACAGCTCAATTTCATCACCTTCACTAAAAGGCATATTTCCCTCGTCGTCTAAAAGTTCAGCGCGTTCAACGGTTCCGTCAACCTTTGTTCCCGTATCCATAAAAACGGTATTTTCCCCGATGGAAATGATCTTTGCGGTTATTTTGTCTCCGATCCGGAGATCGTCTTTCATGCCAAAGCTGTAAGATTCTAAAAGTTCGGCGAAGCTTTCCTCTTCATTATCTTGTGTTTCATTATTTAAGTCGTCTGACATGTCTCTTGCTCCAAAAAAAAGATTTATGGTTATTTGATCAGGATGTGTTGCTTTGTTTTTAATTACGATATCGAATCGCTCGTAAATCCAACCCCTATTTTTACCTTGAGGGAAAGAATAGCTGCATATCATAAAAAAACAGAATGAATAAAGTTATAACTCGAATTTCACCCCCTTTTAACTCACTGAAGGCTGATATAATGTCACTTGAACGGATTTTATTCAAGAGAATTTCAACGAAGATAACAAACAATCAGATGATTCGATTTTTTAAACGGGTCACTACTGGTTGAGTGTATTAGACGTTTTAAATCTTTATTGAATGAATTGCTTGACAACACCGGAAACCAGGTTATGATCATCGAAGATCAACATATGTGTTTACCATTACTTGGAAGATAAAAACCATGAAAAAACCAAAAATTCCCGAAGAACATGTACTGTTTAGGAAGATTTGGGAACATCGAAACAGCGTTCAGCATCTCGAGCGAGAGTATCTTGACCTTCGGATTCTCCTGCGCGATGCCGAAGCCGATCTTCGACCGGACCCGGAAAACCAAGAACTGAAGGAGCGGGTAGCCTATTTGAAAAGCCGGCTGAAAGATCTCGAAAGCAGGTACCCTTGGATTTCGACGGGCAGACCATCGGAGATACCATTCTGTGTTAATTATACGGAATGACGATGAAATCGGTACAAACACAATCGGGTTGAATTCAGCAGCAATGGTGCATTACATTGGCCTCATTCAGACCCATGTCCACCGACAATGAATCTTTCCGGTACTCCTTTAAAGTTATAATCGAATCGAACTCCCTGATTTTTCCAAAAATTATATAAAATATTCGATCGTCATATCCTATCAGTATGACATTATTTTGTCACATGCATAAAATTTTGTTGCAACTACTATTTCTGCAAAATTACAGGAGGCGAATCGAGATGGATTGTTGATATGTTGAACGGAAATTTTACTCTCCCAGGATTTTTCCCACCTGATTGATGATCTCTGCAGCTGTTGCCTTGTCCTTTAAAACGACTCTTTTCCTGGCATCAACTTTGACCTGCGTTGTTTTTGACGTCACCTCTTCTAAATTGATTACTATATCAAGTTCCTTTGTCGCTGCAGTTATGGTTCTGCCATCTTCTGACTTGCTGTCATCAATTATTTTAATGTCCATTTTTTGCAAAGCAGCAATTGTAGCGTGGTGAACTTGATCCCCAGAAGAACTGAAAGACCTGTAAGCTACATTGCTTAGGGTGTAGCTTGCTCCGACTCCGGCACCCGTCAGGGTCATAGCTGTACATCCTGACAGTAACGGAAGAAGAAACATAACGAAGTAATTTCTGAAAACAATCATAGGCTTACAATGCTCTTGGCGCAGCTTGTTTTGCGTCAGCACAGTGTCCGGGAGGATGAAGGCAAATCTCAACGAACCAGGCGCACATATCATCTGACCATCCGAAATCATATAAAATTACAGATACTTTATCAGTATCGACACCATTCACAACAACAATTTATATACAGATATCATATTTTTCT
>JAOUGB010000355.1 GCA_029857875.1 Desulfobacteraceae bacterium
TGTGACAAATTATGTCAAGGCCGGCGGCGGATGCGAAAGCTGCCACGAAAAGATTCAGAAAATCATCGACGAATCCCTTGGCCGTGAAATCAAGGCAAAGAAAAAAGTCATCCGTTTAACCAATATTCAAAAAATCAAACTGATTGAAGAGACTTTGGAGCGTGAAATTAAACCGGCACTGAAAAAAGACGGGGGAAATATTGACCTTGTGGATGTGGATGGAAACAACGTTCTTGTGAAACTTCAGGGAACTTGTGCCACATGCAGCGCATCCCAAATAACGCTCAAGCATTATGTGGAATCAAAACTCAGGGAGTTGGTTTCCCCTGAACTCCTGGTAGAGGAGGTGCACTAGTGAACGTCATTTATGTAGACAACAATGCAACGACACAGGTTGCACCGGAAGTGCTGGAAGAAATGCTTCCTTATTTTTCGGAATTTTATGGAAACCCTTCCAGCATGCATACTTTTGGCGGTATGGTGGAACACAGGGTGACTGAAGCGCGGAAACGCGTGGCCGAACTTCTGGGAGCTTCTCCGGAGGAAATCATATTCACCAGCTGTGGAACGGAAAGTGACAGCACGGCAATCCGGGCCGCGATTTTATCGAATCCCAACAAGAAACATATTGTAACTTCCAGGGTGGAGCATCCGGCAGTCAAAAATCTTTATGAGTATCTGTCCAAAAACGGTTACCGGGTAACATTTGTGCCCGTAGATCGCAAAGGGCGCCTTGACCTGGATAATCTGTATAAAAACCTCGATGAGGATACCGCCATTGTCAGCATTATGTGGGCCAACAATGAATCCGGTGTCATCTTTCCCATCGAAGAAATCGGAGGGGTATTGAAGGAAAAAGGGATTGTCTTCCATACGGATGCTGTTCAGGCGGTTGGAAAAATTCCCATAGATCTTAAAAAGATTGATGTGGACATGCTCTCCCTTTCAGGACATAAGCTTCACGGACCAAAAGGCGTAGGCGCCCTGTATGTTCGAAAAGGAACTAAATATTCGCCTTTCTTAATCGGAGGCCATCAGGAAAAAGGCCGAAGGGGCGGGACCGAAAATGTGGCCTCCATTATCGGATTGGGAAAAGCAAGCGAACTTGCCGCCACCAACCTGTCCGATGAAAGCATCAGGGTAAAACGGTTAAGAGACAAACTTGAAAATGAAATATTAAAACGCGTTCCCAACACCATGGTCAACGGCGATAGAGACAATCGCTTGCCAAACACCACAAGTATCGCCTTTGAGTATGTAGAAGGTGAAGCCATTCTTTTAATGATGGACGAATTTGGCATCTGTGCCTCATCCGGATCGGCTTGCACATCCGGTTCACTGGAACCATCCCATGTTCTTCGGGCCATGGGGGTTCCTTTTACTGCGGCTCACGGTTCGATCCGTTTCAGCCTCAGTATATATAATACTGAAGAGGAAATCGACTTTATTATCGAAAAACTCCCGCCGATTATTGAGCGGTTGCGAGAACTGTCCCCTTTCTGGAAAAAAGCCCAATGACATATCAACCGATGTTTACTTCGTCATTGAAAATCTTGTTATCTGTGTCGAGATTTGTTAACCATAACGCGTTACAGATGATTAAACCCTTTCATGGTTCATTCAAAATCGGGGATTTCCGCTTCTAATTTTTAAAGGTCTTAAATCCAAACAGGAGTGAGTGATGTACAAAGTCATGGTTAGGGACAATATGTCCCCTGTTGCAAAAAACATACTTGAAGCAACCGGAAGAATAGAAGTTGTCGTAGATAATGACAAAGCAACATCCGATCCAAAGGTCTTATCTAAGATTATCGGTGAATTCCATGGCCTTGCAATTAGAAGCGGAACCCAGGTTACCGAAGAGGTGCTAAGAAATGCCGAGCAGCTCAAGGTTATCGGCCGCGCCGGCATAGGGGTCGACAATATCGATGTACCGGTTGCCACGAAACGTGGAATCGTGGTTATGAATGCTCCCGGTGGTAATACGATTACCACTGCAGAACACACCATATCTCTCATGCTGGCCCTGGCCAGAAACATCCCCCAGGGAACGGCATCCATTCGCGAAGGGAAATGGGAAAAGAAAAAGTTGGCAGGCATTGAAATAACCGGAAAAACATTGGGAATCGTTGGCCTTGGTCAAATCGGCAGGGTGGTGGCAGATCGTGCTAAGGGTTTGAAAATGGTGGTCATTACAGCAGATCCTTATGTTAGCGAGGAAGCGGCAAAAGCCCTTGATGTGGAACTTGTTCCCTTGGATGAATTGCTTGCCCGTTCAGACTTTATAACACTTCATGTACCGCGTCTCCAGGAAACGGTGGGCATGATCAATGAAACGACCATTCATAAGATGAAACAGGGGGTGAGAATAATCAACTGTTCCCGGGGAGAAATCGTTAAAATTGATGATCTTTACCGGGCTATCTTAAGTGGACATGTCGGCGGCGCAGCCCTTGATGTTCTTCCCCAGGAACCGCCGGAACCGGACTTACCCATTCTTCAGCATCCGAATGTCATTTTTACACCTCATTTGGGCGCCAGCACCGGAGAAGCCCAGGAAAAAGTGGCAGATATGATTGCCAAGCAGATGTCCGCTTACCTTTTGGATGGCATCATCACCAATGCCGTCAATTTTCCGTCGCTCCCCATGGAGATGATGGATCAGCTCCGCCCCCATCTGGATCTGACTGAAAAAATGGGGTCCCTGATGGGGCAGCTTGTGAGAAAAATTCATGATATCACCATCAGTTACAGTGGAAGTGTATCCGATTTGGACACACGGCCGCTAACACATGCCGCCCTGAAAGGACTCCTTGGTTCTTTTACCGACACGCCGGTAAACTACGTCAACGCACCGGCCCTTGCTCGAGACAAAGGGATCCATGTCCATGAAACCATCAGTTCGGCAAAGCATGATTTTACCAGTTTGATCCGGATGAAACTTGAAGGTCATGAAGGAGAGATCGACGAAATCTGGGGAACAATCTATGAAAAAAAATATCCGAGACTCGTAAAAATTGGAGAAATATATTTGGACGCCATCCCTGAAGGCTGGATGATTGTTATTCAAAATATTGACAAACCGGGGGTTATCGGGAATGTAGGAACAACCCTTGGCCGCCATAACATCAATATCGCCCGTTTTCAACTTGGAAGACGCGGCGACCGGGCCATATGTCTGGTAAATATCGACACCCCGGCAGACGAAAAGGTTATTAATGATTTAAGTCAACTGCCAAATATTATCTCCGTTCGGCAGGTTCACCTGATTTAACATCGGTCTTCTGATCTCATTTTATCCAAATTGAAATCAAATCGATGGATCAAACTTATAAAGAATTGAAAAAAAGTACCAAAAAATTAAAGGGAAAAGCCATTATTCGCGAACACACAGAGGAGGCGTCGCTGGAAAACGGGGAACGTTTATCCAAGATAAACGAATGCTTTCTAAATTTCTTGCCGGATGCTCTTGAAAACATCAACCGACTTACAGCACTTTGTGGAGAGCTTCTTGGAGCAACCTGTGCGCTTTACAACCGCCTTGACCAAGGCCTCCTTCATTCATGGGGCCAGTGGAACACTCCTTTAGATTATAATCCGATAGACAAACCGGATGGGCACATATGCTATGACGTGATCAAAAAAGGAACAGATGGTGTCATTGTTTTTTCCGATCTTCAAAAAAGCCATTATGTTAAAACTGATCCCAATGTAATCCCTTATAAACTAAAGACTTATATTGGACAAGCAGTTAAATTCGGTGATACTCCCGTCGGTTCATTATGTGCCGTTTTTCAAAATGACTATGTGCCCAGCGATTCGGACAAGAAAGTAAT
>JAOUGB010000356.1 GCA_029857875.1 Desulfobacteraceae bacterium
CCGGGGCATCGCCGTGAAGCTGAAAAAAGAACTGCTGGCGAAGGACCCGGAATTGGCTTCAATTATTACGGTAACGGATACGGACATCAAAACGATTCAGGCGCGCCTGGGCACGGATGAAGCCATCCTTGAATACTATAGCACAGAGCGGGATTGGTTTGCTTTTGTCCTCGGACATAACAGCATCCGAGTAACCGCCATCAACGGGACCGGACTTGCAAAGGATGTTTTGGATTTCCGGGAAAAGCTCACCCGCGTCGGTTCCGCAGATTATGCCTCCCGGGCAAAGGCGCTCTATCAACGGCTATTCGCCCCCGTGGCCGGACAACTGGCCAAACCCAAGCTGATTATTGTGCCCCACGGCGTGCTCCACTATCTCCCCTTCGGCGCCCTCTCTTCCGGAAAGGATTTCCTGATTGACCGCTATCAGATAAGAACCCTGCCCAGCGCAAGCATTCTCAGTATCCTGACGGACAGGGCCAAGAGCCATAAGCAGTCCGCCCTCATCCTGGGCAATCCGGATCTTAAGAACCCGGCCTACGATTTGAAATACGCCGAAGAAGAGGCCCTGTCCCTCGGCAAGATTATCCCGCAGGCGACCGTTCTGTTGAGGAACAATGCCCGGGCAAGCGTGATTCGTGAAAAGGGTAATCATTACCGCATACTTCATTTTGCAGCCCACGGCATCTTCGATCCGAAAAACCCCCTCAACTCAGCCCTCCTCCTCGCCGGAAACGGGATCGACCAAGGCCTTCTGCGGGCGGGGGATCTCTATCAACTCCGGTTGAACAATGACCTGATCACCCTGAGCGCTTGCGAGACGGCCCTGAGCGCCATATCAAAAGGCGACGACGTCATCGGATTTACCAGAGGATTTCTTTACGCAGGAGCGCGATCGATCGTCTCGAGCCTCTGGAAGGTAGACGACAAAGCGACACGAGACCTCATGGTCGGTTTCTACGAAAGGCTCCCCCGGATGGAAAAGGATAAGGCCCTCCGCGAGGCTCAGTTGATGGTTAAAAAACGCTACCCCCACCCTTTTTACTGGGCGGCTTTTCAACTGACGGGACTGCCGAAATAGGTTTTGACCGGGACGCCGGCCGGCTGCGAAGCTCTCCAGTCAGGCAAAATCTCGCCCTGTCGGACATGGGCTCTGGTTTCAGGCACCCACCAGCGGAAAAATATTTTCCTTAATCAAGGCGACAACCGAATCAGCCAGTTGGCGGGCCCGTTGAGCGCTTTCTCGGCTGACGGAGCTGATCAGGGGCGCCTGTTCCGAAAGTTTTAGGTTTTTCCCCAGCAGGTGCCGGTGCTTGCTGATAAAGTCGTCCGGCAGGTCATCGGACAGCTCAACCCCTTTCATTATCGCCCAGGCCGAGGTCCACGCCCGTGCAACGTTCATTATGTTATATCCGCCGCCGCCCAGTGCGACCCAAGGAAGTCCCCAGGACTTGATTTCTCGAATCAGCTTGCAAAAACCTTTGCTCGTAAGGTTCAGCGAAGCCAACGGATCGGTTGTAAAGGTGTCCACCCCCAGCTGGGTGACCAGTACATCAAGGTCAAAGGCACGCACCAGGGGCGGAACCGTTTCTTTAAACACCCAAAGATACAGATCATCATCGGTGCCGGGAGCCAGAGGTATGTTGACGGCAAAACCACGGCCCGGCCCTTGCCCCATTTCTTCGGGGAATCCGGTGCCCGGGAAAAGGGTGTGACCGTGTTGATGAATGGAAATGGTCAACACCTGGTCGGTGTTATAAAAAACCGCTTCAACCCCGTCACCGTGATGGACGTCTAAATCCAGGTAAACCACGCGCAACCCATCCTGAATCATTCGGGCGATTCCGATGGCCGGATCATTTAAGTAACAGAACCCGGAGGATCGGGCAGGTCGCGCATGATGTAACCCGCCGGCAATATTGAATGCGATCCGGCGATTCTCATATCTGACCTGGCGAATGCATTCCAGCGTCGATCCGGTGACCAGAAGGGACCAGTCATATAATCCTGGAAATACCGGGTTGTCGCCGCTCCCCAGGCCATATTGAGCTGATTGTGGCGGCACCTGGCCGGTATTGGCCTGACGGAGGACTTCCAGGTATTCGGAAGTGTGGACCAGACGCACGTCTTGTTCGTCAGCCTCCCGGGCTTCCACCCATGGTCTCTCGGGGTCATCGAATAACCCATAGGCTTCGATTAAATCCATGGTTGTCCGGAGTCTTTCAACCTTCAAGGGGTGATTGGGGCCATAACTGTGACGGTCGAATCGTTCGCTAAAGACAAGAACTTCCTTGCTGTGTTGGCTCATATCTTAATCCTGATTTCACCGCAGCTTTGGACAAGGCCGGGCACATGGCCCCCAATTGGTATAAGGGACATCCTGTATTCCCTGCTACATCCGTTTGAAGAGGAAGCAGGCCGTTTTCCGATTACAACGTTCATTTGTCGGTTGCTGCCGGTTGGTGGCTCACCAGATCGATAAAAATGCCAATAAAAACGAAAATTGAAATCTCGTTAGGCAAGACATCGAAAAGTGAGTTCCAAACAATTTACGGAAACCAGATTCCGCTTCAGGCCCGGTTGAATGTGGGGAGAATGCCGGGGTTGATGGGAAATATATCTGAGTGTAAGGAGAAAAATCAAATGAAATCTTGAAAAAAGGTTGAGATAGTATCACAAGATTGAATCAAATTGGATATGTCGGATTAAAGAGCAATTGGTGTCAAATTTTGACGGGTTGTTGCCCAAACAAAAATCTCTTTGAGCGCTCATTGAAACGTTTTTTGTTCATAAATCTTGGCGAAGTGAAAGAAGTGCGATTCCAACTGTTTGAGCCCGAAGGGCGAGTTTTGGAATCGCCTGAAGCAAGCTTTAGATTTATCAAAAAACGTTTCAGAGCCAGCGAAAAGTGATTTGGGCAACAACCCGTTGAATTGTGAATATGCGTGTTCCTTGGAATTATCAAACGGACGAATAGTTAAAATAACCCAATGATAGGTATGATAAAACACATCATTTATTCTTCACTATCCAATGTATAGTTCTGCAGGAGATAATCCAGCTGGAAGTGTTGACTGGACTTCATTTCCCCAAATTGAAAACATCGCCGCCTATTTTTTTGAGAACTGAAAGGGGACTTATCACCTATTTCAAAATCAGAAATAATTTTTATCTGAATTTTTTCAATATAAAAATTACTATCCATTATGAAGACATCTAATTCGGAAGGCACGCTTAACTGCTGTCCATTACTCGAATAACAAACTGCCATACCATCCTTGCTAATGTTAATAATTTGGCCAAAGATAGTGGGTTTATAATTAATTATTGCATACACACCATCTTTGACCTGTAAACGGTTATGACTTCTTTTTTCAACCGGCCTTTCCGTATTTTTCATGGGCAGCAACTCCTAACTCGGTGAAATTTTATTTCCATTTTCTCCGATAAAGATAAGATTGCTAATTTTTTTATTTAAGATGTTAAAGTTCTTTTCAAACACACTCCGACCAAATGGATGAATGGTTTTTAGGCCATTCGTGTCAATAAATATTTCCCAGAAACTGCTGCCGGCTTCATTTAATATGTTGATCAATTCGTGTGCTGAGCTTCCATCAAAATCACCATTCAATTTCAGATGGAGGCTGTCTCTTGTTTTATAAGAATAAATTTGAAAGTTTGATGCCATTGCTCACCTCATATATTTTTATCCCTTGTATCTTAATTCCCGACAAGTTCCTGCCTGCCCGAATTAAGATCCGGTCAAGTTAAAGATATTGTTGTATGTTCCGAAACAATTCAGACAGGTCTGGTCATTTTGGGGG
>JAOUGB010000357.1 GCA_029857875.1 Desulfobacteraceae bacterium
AGATCAAGCACGGATGTACAAATCGAACCGCTTTGGGAAACAAACGCCATTTTTCCGGGAAGTGGAGTATGGCTCGAAAAACTGAGATTGAGTTTGGAACCGGAACAGATTATCCCGAGACAATCCGGTCCGATAATGCGAAGCCCTTTACGTTTCGCCTCATTGACGGCGGACGTCACAGACCCTTGGCTATTTATCCCGGCCTCTTTACCGCCGGCCGAAATCATGATCAACCCTTTTACCTTTGTCTCAATACATTCTTCGATAACATGAGATGCTGAATTCATAGACCCGACATGGACGGCCAGATCAACCTGAGAATCGAGCTTTAAAAGAGAAGGATAAACAGGTTGTTCCCAAATTGTTTGATGAAACTGATGTATCGGATAGACTTTTCCCGAATATCCGCCTTCAATCAGGTTTTGCACCAGGGTGGAAAAAATTCGCCCTTCCGGTGAGTCGTCTCCGATCACTGCGATGGATTTTGGATGAAATATTTTATCCAGATTAATTGCACTCATGACCAAAAACATATCCTTTCAGGCGCAAGAATGAGCCGTACTATCATAAAGCAATCGGTGTGCCAGATAAAATTGCTCTCTGAAACTTCATCAATTAATTGAAATAAAAGGTGTTTTTAAAACAGGAGGGCAATATTTGAAAACATAATGAAAAAAATAGATGTCGACTTTTTTTACAAGGTGTAAAATGGAACTGAAAGGGACATAAGCTTTAAAGTTATTCCCTTTTTAGGGGACTTAATTTTATCAAAGCACCGTATTTTTTGAATATGACCTCTCCATTCGGATGATATGAAAGCAGATTCGCACCGATATCTTCAAGTTGCTCTACAATCAACTGAATATTCTCACTGTTCGTAACTTTTTCATTTTCTTTTATCGAGGCGACCTCCCGCGGTGGTGGCGTTCCCAAAATCCCCTTTAAAACATCATAAGTATCTTCGAGTTCATCTATGACATACTGAGCCGTCAAGACAATGTAGTCCTCCACCCGCTGTTTAAAGCCCTTCAATTCAGGCCGTTTAAGAAGAAATGCTTCCATCGTCTCTCCCGTAAAAAGTATCAAATCCTTTACTTCTTTTACATTAAATCCTTCAATATAACGTCTATGGGCAACTTGTTGAACAAAATTCGAAATTATTAATCTGTCTCTGTCCCTCACCGTTGTGGCAATCAACTGATAATTTAAGGTGATATACCATTTAAGCATCTCACGATCCATCTTTGAATAATTTGGGAAACGGACTTTATTTTCCGGCAGAGTCACTCCTTTTATGATTGTATCAATCAACAAATCACGGTGCTGGATCAAAATATCGTAAATAATAGTGCTTTTTCGATAAGCAACCTTATGAATAGATATTTCATTACGGTAGTTCCAGTCGTATGGATGTGTGGTCATTTTTTCGGTTAAAAAGAGAAGGCGCCGTAAAATATAATATCGTGGGGTCGGCTTCCAGCCTAACGCCGTGTAGGTTGCTGAAGCATCTATGGTCAGTTTTTTATCAATAAATTCGGCCATCCATGGATTTTCCAGCGTTTCTTTTCCGGTCAACCATCCCAAAAACGAAAAAACGATCAGACCCAGTCGTACAAAAAACTTGGGTGTTTTGAACGGTTTCACATCATATCCATAATAATAGTGCGTAACGGCTTTAAAAAGCTCATTATGTGAAACACACCCCTGTGGACTGGCAATATAGGTGGCAAATTGCGGGAGGGTATCACCGATCTCAATAATCCGCAGAAATAATTTGATAAGGTTTCTAATATGGATATAGGGTACGGCTGATTCCCCGCGTCCTGCTATAATCCTCGCCGTGAGTTTATTAGCGGATAACCAGTGTTTTAACAACATATATAACATGGGATATTCGCACCAGTCGCTGTACACAGCGGCCAGGCGGACAATGGAACACGGAAAGGATTCCGAATATTCTTTAATCAGCAATTCTGCTCTCCGCTTGCTGCAGGCATAAGGGAAATCGGCATCAGCAGGGCTCTCTTCCGTTAATGCTTGGCCAGGAGGAGGAAATTTACAGGCGGCTACAGAGCTGGAAAAAATAAACCGTTTGATATCCAGCATGTTTGACAGCTCAAGGATATCGTGTGTGGCGATGACGTTGACCTGCTCATATACGGGGTTTTTTTTCTGTGTGAAATCGTAATACCCGGCCAGGTGCAAAACATAATCCACACCGCCATGTTTGTTAATATATTCATAGATTTTCAACAGATTATCCCACTTGGTAATATCCGCCTGTAACCAATGTATGGTATCTTTAAAAGGGATGCCCACCTCCTTTTGACTGCGGCGTGCAATACAGAACAGGCGAAATTTATCGGAAACGGCGATAACAAAATGCCTGCCGATAAACCCGGAGGCGCCGGTGACCAAGATTGCCGGTAATTTCTTATTTATGTTATTCATCTTTTGCCATTTATGGAATGCACCGCAACCAGCCATAATACCGTTGAAAGGAATTTTTCGGGGTGTTTAAATAAAAATGTTTTCATGCATTAAATCCGGAAGCATGGCGCCGTGTTCCAATAAATTACGATGCAGCTCAAAACATCGCGTCAGGTCATGACGAATGTGTCCGAGCCTGGAATTTTGTATATATCGATAAAGATACTCCCTGTATGCAGGGTGAGCACATTTTTCGATGATGGTTTTGGCCCTTTGCATTGGCCCCAGCCCTCTGAGATCCGCCAGCCCCTGTTCGGTAACAACGATCTGAACAGAGTGTTCGTTGTTGTCAACATGCGGGCACATGGGAACAATGGAAGATATCCTGCCGCCTTTTGCTATGGAAGGTGTCATGAAGATGGACAAATAACTGTTTCTCGTGAACTCGCCGCTGCCGCCGATGCCGTTCATGATATCCATTCCGTATAAATGAGAAGAATTTGCATTGCCATAAATATCGATTTCAATCGCCGTGTTCATGGCGATAACGCCCAGCCGACGAATGACTCCCGGATGGTTTGAAATTTCCTGAGGCCGCAGCACGATACGAGGGGCAAAGAAGTCGATGTTGTCGACAATTTGTTTCAACTTGTGAGACGTAATCGTAAGGCTTGTCGCACTGGCACCCATTAATTTTTCATCAAGCATAAGATCGACCATGGAATCCTGAAAAACTTCCGAATACATTCTAAAAGGCGGAATATCCGGGTGTCTTCCAAGAGAAGCCAACACGCTATTGGCAACGTTGCCGACGCCTGCCTGGAGCGGCAATAAGTTTTTTGGAACCCGGCCTTTATGCATCTCTTTCAACAAAAAGTTGACCACATGTTCTGCAATTTGATGGCCGATTTCATCAGGTTCCGCCAACGCACCCATATGGTCGGACTCGTCGCTTTCCACAATGCCGATGACCTTTTTGGGATCAGCGACGGCATAGGGCAAACCAATACGGGTCAAAGGCTCGAAGATATGTATGGGATATCGGTTTGGCGGCGGCGGCATAATAAAAATGTCCGCCATCTCCCTGAGCCGGGGGGATTGATGCCGGTTGATTTCAATGATGATCTTTTCGGCGTATCGAAGATACGTCGGAGAAGCGCCGATGGACGTTGTAAGAAACACCCTTCCGTCTAATGTTATCTCTGTGGCTTCCACCACCGCGAAGTCGATTCGTCCGAAAAAACCTTCGGCAACCGTCTGTGGAACATGGGAAAGATGCATGTCCACATATTCAACCTCCTGGCGATTGATCTGCCTGCGCAATACCGGACCCGACTGGTACGGCGCCCGCCAAGATACAGCCTCTTCCTGGGCCAGTTCATCATCA
>JAOUGB010000358.1 GCA_029857875.1 Desulfobacteraceae bacterium
AGGTCAAAGAACTTCATGGATAGGTTTTTTGTCATGAACCCCGATTAAAGAGGCGGATTACCAGACAGGATAAATTTTAGGCATTTATATGGAAACCATTATCACTAGTAAAATTGTTTTGACACCACTGATCCCCATGGTTACGGCCCTTCTCATTATGGCTTCGAAGAACAAACCGAACCTGAGAGAGTCCTGGTCTGTTTTTGGCGCGCTGCTGACCTTTCTATCGGTTGTCTATTTATTGCCCCGCCTTTTGTCCGGTGGATCTTATCAATACACGCTATTTACCCTTTACCCCGGTGTCAGCATAAAATTTCATTTGGACGGTCTTGGGATACTTTTCGCCGGGACGTCTTCATTTTTGTGGATCATGGCCGGATTTTACTGTGTCGGCTACATGCGGGGTCTTAGCGAACATGCCCAGACACGGTTTTACTTTTGCTATGCTGTGGCCGTCGGCGGCGCCATGGGGGCGGCATTTTCCGCAAATTTGTTCACCCTCTATTTGTTTTACGAAATCGTTTCCATCTTTACCTATCCACTGGTTGCACACCACCAGGACGAGGAAGGGTATTTTGGTGGCCGGAAATATATCGTTTATTTGATGTTCGCTTCCAAGGCTTTTCTGCTACCGGCCATGGTTCTGGTTTACGTCCAGTGCGGCACCCTGGATTTTGCCATCGGCAATGTTGTACCGGGTATCTTTCCCCACAACGCAGCTCCGTTACTGGTGAAAATCACCTATTTATTGTGTATTTTTGGATTTGCCAAAGCGGCGCTCATACCGATACACGGATGGCTTCCTGCAGCAATGGTGGCCCCAACTCCGGTTTCCGCATTGTTGCATGCCGTGGTTGTGGTCAAGGTAGGGGTGTTCTCCATTGCCAGAGTGATGCTTTCGGTATTCGGCATCGATATTCTGAACAAACTCGGTCTCGGGATCTTCACCGCCTACCTGGCCTCTTTTACCATCATTGTCGCTTCCATGATCGCACTTACCCAAAACAATCTAAAAATGAGACTGGCCTATTCGACAGTCAGTCAGCTTTCTTATATCATTTTAGGGGTTGCCATGTTGACCCCCAACAGTATTACCGGCGGAATTATCCATATCACCAATCATGCCTTTGCCAAAATTACACTCTTTTTCTGCGCAGGGGCAATTTTCGTGGCAACCCATAAGAAAAACGTATCAGAGATGGGGGGAATCGGCTGGAACATGCCCTTTACCATGATTGCGTTCGGCCTTGCTTCTTTGAGCATGATCGGCGTTCCTCCGGTGAGCGGTTTTGTAACAAAATGGTTTCTGGCACTGGGGACTCTGGACATCCATAATATGATCCTGTTGACGGTCATCCTGGTAAGCAGCCTTCTCAACGCAGGCTATTTCGTACCGGTTGTCTATACATCGTTTTTCGGAAAACCGAATCCAGGGGACAACCCTTCTCCCGGTTTTTTAGAGGGCTCCCCCCTTATTATGTTTATGGTGATTCCACTGTTTTTTTGTGCTGTGGCGTCGGTTCTGTTCGGCATTTTTCCGGATCTTTTTCTTAAAATAATCAACTTGATGGTGGTGAGATAATGGTACTGCGTATACTCAATTACCTAAATGAGCATTCCCGTATGCTGAAACGGATCTTTTTTGTCTTTCTGGCGCTTTTTGTGGTGTTCGATTTTCACGCAGCAAGGCATGAACCCCATTTTTTCGGTGATTCCATTATCGGTTTCTGGTCTTTATTCGGCCTTCTAGGGTGCCTCGGCATGATCATTGTGTGCAAAGGTCTTTCCCATGTTTGGTTAATGAAAAAGGAAGATTATTATGATAAGTAGTACGGTCCTGATTCATCCGACCACCTGGTTTTTGGGAGGTGCCGTTCTTCTTCCTTTTTTGAACAACAAGGAGAAACTGAAGAAGACAGTGCTCATTGGTATCCCGCTTATCGCTTTTACGCTGATCCACTGGCTGCCGGACAGCTTCGGCCAAGTGTCATATCTGGGGTTCGACCTTGTTTTCGGAAGGGTGGACCAGTTGACCCGGGTGTTTCTGCACGTATTTACGATCATGGCGCTCCTCGGGTGTATCTATGGGCTCCATGTCAAAGAGACCGGTCAGCATATTGCGGCGTTTCTCTATGTGGGCGGATCATTGGGGGTGACCCTTTGCGGAGATTATCTGACCCTGTTTATTTTCTGGGAGATGATGGCGTTTGCGTCAACCTTTCTGGTCTGGTACCGGAAAAAACGACGATCCATCGAAGCCGGCTTCAGATACCTGCTGGTTCATACTGCCGGCGGGCTGGTCCTGCTTGCAGGTATATTTCTGAGGTATAAAAATATCCATGATCTCAGCTTTGTGCAGGTTGCAACAAACGGTGCCACCTTTGCCGATTACCTTATCATGATCGGCTTTATGCTAAACGCCGCTGTTCCGCCGATCCATGCCTGGTTGCCTGATGCGTATCCGGAAGCTTCCGTCACCGGTGCGGTGTTTATGTGTGCCTTTACCACCAAAACCGCCGTTTATGCCCTGGCCCGAGGGTTTCCAGGGTTTGAGGCTCTGGCAATTTTGGGCGCCGTTATGACCCTTTACGGTGTTGGATACGCTGCTATCGAAAACGATGCCCGGCGGATTCTTGCCTATCATATTGTTTCCCAGGTAGGGTTTATGGTCTGCGGTGTCGGCATCGGAACGGCCATGGCCGTCAACGGGGCCATTGCCCATGCATATGCCCATATTATTTACAAGGGACTTCTTTTTATGGGCGCCGGCGCCGTATTGGAGATGACCGGAAAATCAAAACTCAATGAGCTTGGCGGGCTGTATAAACGGATGCCCTGGGCCATGATCTTTACCGTGATCGGGGGCATTTCGATATCCGGGTTCCCCCTCACCAGCGGGTTTATCAGTAAATCGATGACCATCGCCGCTGCCGGTGAAAGTCATCGGGTCGGTTTGATGATTATGATGATCCTTGCGTCCGTGGGTACGTTCCTTTCCGTGGGGATCAAGCTTCCGTATTTCATATGGTTCGGAAAAGATTCAGGGGTGGAAGCCAAGGAGGCGCCGTGGAACATGAATCTGGCCATGGCCATTGCGGCATTCTTCTGTTTTTTCCTGGGTATCTTTCCGGACTATCTTTACAAGATGCTCCCCTTCCCGGTGCAGTATCATCCTTACAGTGCCTATCATCTGTCCGAGACCTTACAGATTTTGGGATTTACCGGTCTGGGCTTTTTCATCATGGTTAAAAAGCTCAAACCTGAACCCAAAATAAACCTGGATCTGGACTGGTTTTACCGTATGGGCGCAAGGGTATTCATGCGGTTTGCCTCCCGGCCGGTGCTTTCATCCGACAGCTGGATCAACGATGTCTATAGAAGTATCGGGCTAAGACTAACCATGGCCCTGGCAAAGGCCATCTCATGGTTTGATTGGGAAGGAATCGACTGGACCATTGACGGTTCCGCGCGAGGGGTGGTTGAAGGCGGCAACCGCCTGAGATCGCTTATGACGGGAAAGATCCAGCATTATATCGGCGGTGCCGTGGTATTGACATTTATTATTCTGATACTGGTGATGCTTGTTTAGAAGAAATGTAATAGTATAGTCCTTTGAAACAAATCGATTTCAAAGGAGCTTCAGGTATAGTTAAATTTTTGGCTGGAAGCTGTATGAGTGAATTAGGGATCGTTTTGAAAGAACCATGGATGATTTAACTTTATAGATGAAACCCCTTGTTAAAGCAGAGACATTTATGAATAGCCCGGACGAGTTCTTTCATTACAAGCCC
>JAOUGB010000359.1 GCA_029857875.1 Desulfobacteraceae bacterium
AATTTTATGAGTCAAATAGAATGGTTATGGAAAATAAAAAATAGAAGGAAGGTGCAAACCATAAATTTTATGTAATCATAAGCATAATATTATGTAAAGTTTTTCATATTTTGTAACCCGCTGTACCCGAGACTTATACCCTAAATGAGCGAAAGTCGAGGGTGCCTCAGATTTGAGGCATCAAGGGTGAAGCCCCGCTATACAAAGCGGGATAGACCTCCGCAGTCTACTGCGAGCTCTTGATACGAAAAAGATCCCCGCTTAAGGCGGGATTTCGCTACGCTCAAGGCGCCTTCATCGGCTTTCCTAAAAGGTAAACAAAATGGGATTTTTTAAGTAAATTTTTATCTCATTTATACAAAAGTTATGAAAATACATCTGAATTCACTAAAATGCATATTAAATCAAACACATAAAATATTTTTCCCATTTTGTTTACGGTCAATTAGGGTAGTAAAATACATGCCTTCTCAAGGGCTTTAATAAATTCCGGGTTGGTTTCTTTTATTCTTATAATTCTGTCCCATGAAAGAAGGTTTTCTAAGTTAGGTTTCTCTATTCCAAGATCAGATTCCCTGTTAACTGCCTCTATGATTAACGATAGGGAATAAATCGGGATCTTTTTTAATAGGTCTTCATCGGAAATATCGGCTTTGTCACTATGTTGGGATCTTAATATTTCTGATACACATACTGAAAGAATTGGATCTGCAGTGTCCTCCGGTTTTTTACATTGTTCAAGATCATAGTTGGCTTCTAAAAAATCCTCCGCCATCTTTTGCAATGTATCTAACCATTCCTTGTTCAGATTCTGAGGAAGAACTGCATCAGGTCCGTATTTTAAAACCTCATTATTAAATTTGGCCAGCATATAAGAAACACCTTCCTTCTTAATCGCCGTTGATTTTTTTACGCAATTTGCCGGAACATTTAAACGTAATGACTTTCCGGGATCGGAGCATCATGGCATTACCGGTTGCCGGATTCCTGCCTTTCCGTTCTCGTTTTTCACGAACAAAAAACTTTCCAAAGCTACTTATGAGGACATCTTCACCGGACGCTAAAGAGCCTTTTATTATTTCAAGAAGGGTTTCTACAATTTCTGAAGATTTATTCTTCGGGAATCCGGTCTGATTTTGGATGGATTCTATGATTTGAGCTTTTGTGAGTGTCATGGCAGGATCTCCTTTGTGTCTATAAAACCCAAGATAACATCGCAGTTCCAAGTATCAACGATAAAGCGCCAAATAACCTGTAGGTTTGATCCGATAGTGAATTAACATACCAATTAATGAGTTCATCATACAGGTTTTTAGGAATTAAAAAGATGACCACTCCTTCAATGACAGCCGATAACCCAATTAATCTAATAAACCACGGATGATGACTTGCGGTTGCAGAAACCAAAAGCAGGATTCCCATTATGGCTTCAAAGACCGAAAGAAATTTTCGATCAATTTTGTTGAATAAGCGCTTCATAAAATTTCTGGTTTCATTGGTGTAAAGAATTGTGCAACATCCGATTGCAATACAAAGAAGGCTAATTGCATAAAGAAACACATTCATAATTGGCTCCTTGTAGGTCTAAAGGTTGTCGTGGAAAGGCATTGTTAAAGAAAGAATGGTATGTATATTCACAAATACTACAGCATTTGTCAACATGTGATTCTACACATTATCCTGTTTTTCTTAAATATATTTCACAATTTTATTTGAGCTTTAAAAAGACCTGTTGCTGACTCAATTTCATAAGTGATATTTTCCGGACATCCTGAGATATGCCGTCAATTTCTGCAGTCAGGCATCCATCCCAGAAAAAATCGGGTACTCTCTGGAAAAAATTTTCCAGATTCTTTCCGTCGATCCAGATACCCTGCGTCAGAAACATGGGGCCCAGCTCCAATGCCACTAGATTAAAGAGCTTTAGTATGACGGTCCCGTTTTCAGCAGAATCGTCTACTGTATTATTCTTATGGGAGATTTGGCTGCGCATGGCTGCATAAGCACCGCCCCGGCGCAAAGTGGCCCCGGCCAGACCCGGCATGGCGGCCGAAAGTGCCAGTGTAGATCCTTGGCGGATCACAGCAGTATCGACATTATCAACGACCTTTCCGTCCAAGAATATGGTTTGAATTCTCTGGTCGAGATAGTTGTCACTCACACCGATTTGCAGGCACAGCAGATCTCGCACGGAAATTCCTGTCCGGATTTTTAAGGTAAAACCCTGGCCGAGGAGAGGAGAAAAAAGTGACATCCTGTCCGGTCTTATGGTCAAACTTATTTTTGTGACGGTATTATTTTTAAATTCTGATTTCATGGGATTATTGAGAATAGATGTATTTTCAGGTTGAAAAAAATGGGGAGTTCCCAGCGGAGCTCCCCATTGTGTCAGCGTCATAACTGGTTGGTTTTACCAATTATAGACCTGATCAAGATCTTCATCCTTGACCTCAAAGATGACATTATGGGGCGGGAGCGCTTCTGCCTTGAAAAAATCAGGCAGACGGTCATCTTTGGCCGTAAAGCCGGCGCGGGAATTGAAATCTCTTTCAAAAGAAAGGATATTTTTGCCCAATTCGGTAACATCGTCTGCCGTAAGGTTCTGTCCGGTAAATGCACTGATCATGTCCACAAGGGCATTAAATGTTTCCGGCTGATCCAGGACCGCAAAGGCGATAAAGAGGCACATGCCGGTGGCGTCGATGGCGGCTGTAGCAATTTGAAGGTTTCTGGAAAGTTCCACCTGGCCTTCAGGTTTTAACGGGTCTACGCTGCCACCTACATTGAGAACGTTTGCGGTGACCGCGTAACCGGCTGTGTGATCGGCACCCATGGTACTGGTGGCATATGTCACGCCGATCCCCTGGACGGATCGGGGATCGTAAGCCGGCATGGCCTGACCTTTGACCACGGGAACCCTTTCAACACCAAAGACCTTGCCGGTTACAGCAGCGCCGCTTCCGAGGATACGGCCCAGCGGAGTTCCCTCGCCGACTTCTTTTAGCAGGTTGATGGCGGCTTTGGCATCGCCGAACTGTGCCAGACCTGATTCCATGGCCACACCGATGGTGGCGCCCATTTCAATGGTATCCAGACCGTAATCATCGTCCATACGGTCGAGTTCGGCGATGGCGTCCATATCATCGATACCGCAGTTTCCGCCGTGAGCCCAGACCGTTTCATATTCCGGTCTTTTGGTTAAATAATTGCCGTCTTTGTCATTGTAGATGCCTGAGCACCGGATGACACAGCCTTTGTGACAGCCATGGGCAACCATGCCGTCCCGGGCTTTCATAGTCTCCGACTGGGTTTCACCGCTGATATTGCCGGCACCGTCAAATCGACCGGTTTTAAAATTATGGGTGGGCAATGCACCGGCCTCATTAATGACATTGGTCAGGATGTTTGTTCCAAAGGAAGGAAGCCCTTCTCCTGTTATCGGGTGTTTTTTAAGCCCCTGGACAAATACCTTGTTTGCGGCTTTAAATTTTTCCGGGTCTTTGGGTGATCGGGTTGGCATGCCGGTGTCGTCCAGAATGATAACTTTGACGCCTTTAGCGCCCATAACCGCACCGACACCCCCGCGACCTGCATGCCGAGTCGGTCTTTGTTCCATGTCGGTAAAGGCAACGGAAGCGGCAGCCATTTTCATCTCGCCGGCCGGTCCAATGGAGATACAGGCAACCTTATCGCCGTATTCTGCTTTGATTTTGTCAATCAGATCATAGTTGCCCATCATTTTAAGGCTGTTGTCAGGGGTAATTTCTACGTTGTCTTT
>JAOUGB010000012.1 GCA_029857875.1 Desulfobacteraceae bacterium
AAATTGATATCGTCATTATGGACATTATCATGCCGGAGATGGGAGGTGGGGAGCTCTATGACAAACTGAAAGAGATCAATCCTGACGTAAAGGTTCTTCTTTCAAGCGGGTATGACATCAAAGGCTTGGCAAGTAAAATATTGTCTCGCGGATGTAATGGATTCATCCAGAAACCATACGAAATTAAAGATCTGTCACAAAAAATAAGGGAAATTTTAGAGAAATAATGTTCCTATTTCCTACCATGAAGTTTTTGCTTCAGCCATTCGATCCAGGAATCAAGGCCCTCTTCTGTCTTTGCGGATATTTCAAAAATCGGCATTTGGGGATTGACCTGAAGGATATTTTGAACTGCTGCTTCTCTGTCATAATCAAGATACGGCAGCAAATCGATTTTATTGAGTAAAGCCGCATCACATACGCGAAACATCAGTGGATATTTCAAAGGTTTGTCTTCTCCTTCGGTGACGCTCAGAACAACGATCCGCAAATTCTCACCCACATCAAACTCGGCAGGACAAACCAAATTCCCAAGATTTTCTATAATTAAAAGATCAATCTCATCCAGGTTAAAGTTATCTGCCGCTGTTTTAATCACATGGGCTGCCAGGTGACAGTCTCCCCCGAATGCATCTGTGTTGACCTGCACAACAGGTGCACCGAAACCGGCAAGCCGGTCAGCGTCATTTGATGTGCAAATATCTCCGACAATAACGGCGCATCTGATTTTTGGCGTAATATGAGACAATGTCTTTACGAGGATAGCGGTTTTCCCGGATCCCGGTGAACTCATGACGTTGATGACAAAAACGCCTTTTTCCCGAAACAGTTTACGATTCTGATGCGCGATGGTATCATTAACATCCAAAACCCTACGAACAATTTTTATTTCTCTGGTGTCTGTGTTCTTGCCGCCCATTGAACCGCCGCCGCCGCTATGAGAATGATGAGTTTTTTGGAGATCCTTGTGATGAAAATATCTTTGATTTTTATACATAAATGCCAGCATCTTATGCATCCTTGTCGACAACTTCGATGGAGGTGATATCCAGTTCCCGGCCCGACAGCATCTTTACGGAGCCGCCGTTACAGCGGCGGCATATAAAAACAGGTTCATGTACAACCCATTCAATATTACAATTTTCACATCTGATTTTTACCGGAATTTGCTCTATGTTGAGATCCGCATCACAAAGAGGGGTATCCTGAGCTGCAATTTGAAAACAAAAATGAAGACTTTCGGGGACTACCGCCGCCAGTTTTCCGACCTTTAGATTGACCCTTTTAACCTGTGCATTTTTCAAATCAGCAGGTATGGATGCAACTGCAATCTCAATGATCTGCATCGCAATACCCATTTCATGCATTAATATTGTCCATCCATAAATGTATATTGATTACATATTAAGTTTCCAATGCAGAAATTAGCAATTTTTCGCAAGGTCAAGGAAATCAAGGAATTACACGGAGGTGTACAAGTGGTACGCCGCACAAGTAATTCCGCAGATTGACGCAGAGATTGCGGAAAAGGGCTATTTCTGGATGGAAACTAATTAAAAACCTCTGCGCACAGCTCCCCAAGCATACCAAGATTCTCACAGATATGAATACCTGCCGCCTTCATGGCATCAATTTTCCCCAGGGCGGTACCGCTGCTGCCGCTGATGATTGCGCCTGCATGACCCATGCGCCGCCCCGGAGGTGCAGTCAGGCCTGCAATAAACCCGACCACTGGTTTTGTAACATTCTTTGTTATAAATTCAGATGCTTGTTCCTCGGCAGTTCCACCGATCTCTCCAACCATCACAATTCCTGTGGTATCGGAATCTTTTTCAAAAGCTTCCAGGCAGTCAATGAAGTTGGTGCCGTTTACAGGGTCTCCGCCAATACCGATGCAGGTGGTCTGCCCGATGCCCTGGAGGGTTAGCTGATGAACCACCTCGTAGGTGAGGGTCCCTGATCTTGATACAACCCCGATGGGCCCGCCGGATTTGTGAATCGGGCCCGGCATGATACCGATCTTGCACTCACCCGGCGTAATGATCCCCGGACAGTTCGGGCCGATGAGACGGGACTTGGAACCCTTAAGATAATTTTTAACTTTTACCATATCCATCACCGGAATACCTTCTGTGATGGCAACGATGAAATCGACCCCTGCATCTGTGGCCTCCATAATAGCATCGGCTGCAAATGCCGGTGGAACAAAAACCATGCTGCAGTTTGCCCCTGTCTGCTCCACGGCATCTTTAACGGTATTGAACACCGGAACGTCATCCATCTTTTGTCCGCCTTTGCCCGGTGTTACTCCGGCAACCACATTCGTTCCATAATCGATACACTGCCGTGCATGAAACTGTCCCTCTTTTCCGGTTATGCCCTGAACCACTAAGCGTGTGTTCTTGTCAACAAATATGCTCATTCTTCATTCCTCAACTTTTATTTTTTCATTGAAAACCTGGTCCTCCAGCTCAGATCAGAGATAGATGGATCTGCCTGAAAAATCGCTAATAGAGTGTGAAGTGAACTAAAGTTTAAAGTGAGCTAAAGTTAAGGAATTCTGCCAATTATATTTTAATGACAGCGCGTTAGCGCTACCTCAACTTTAGGCACTTTAGATCATTTCAAACTTTAGGCACTTGTAATAGGCACTTTAGATCACTTTAGGCACTTTTAACTTGTCCGGCTTTAACTAAAACAGCCTCTTTCAGGGGGGCAAGAGAAAGCCTTTTCCTATGGACTAGGATTTTTACTTATCCGCAACAAACTGTGCGACTTTCTGTGCCGCATCTTTCATATCGGCAGCGGTAATCAGATTGAGCCCGGAATCGGCCAGAATCTTTCGCCCCTCTTCCACATTGGTCCCTTCCATCCGCACCACCACAGGAACACTGATTCCGGTTTTTTTAGCCGCACTGACAACGCCTTTTGCCAGCACGTCGCAGCGCAAAATCCCGCCAAAAATATTGATCAGAATTCCTTTGACATTTTTATCACTGAGCATGATTCGAAAGCCGTTCTCAACCATCTCAGCACTGGCCCCGCCCCCCACATCGAGGAAGTTGGCCGGTTCTGCACCGGCAAGCTTGATGATGTCCATGGTCGCCATGGCCAGGCCTGCGCCATTGACCATATTGCCGACATTGCCGTCCAGTTTTATGTAGTTGAGATTAAATTTGGATGCTTCGACCTCAAGAGGATCTTCCTCGTCGATGTCACGGTATTCAAGAATATCTTTATGGCGATAGAGCGCATTGTCGTCAAAGTCGACTTTGGCATCCAGTGCTATCACCGTCTCCTCCGCTGTGATGACAAGGGGATTGATCTCCACAAGCGAACAGTCATAATCCATAAACAGCCGGTACAGACTTGAAAGCATTGAAACAAACGGTTTCATGACTGCCGTCGCCATATTCAGACCAAAAGCAACCTGCCGGCAGTGATACGGCTGAATTCCCATAAGGGGATCTATGTACACCTTGATGATCTTTTCAGGAGTGGCGGATGCCACCTCTTCGATATCCATGCCACCGGCCTCACTGGCCATGATAACAACCTTCGCCGTTGCCCTGTCCGGAATGATACTCAGGTACAATTCCTTCGCGATGTTGAGTCCCTGTTCCACCAGTACTTTCCTGACGATCCTTCCTTCCGGACCGGTCTGGTGGGTCACCAGATTCATTCCGATGATATCGCCGGCAATGGTCGTCACTTCATCCATAGATTCTGCAAGTTTGACCCCACCGCCTTTGCCCCGACCGCCGGCATGAATCTGGGCTTTGACAACAACCGGAAACTGATTCAAATCTTCGGCAATTTCCCTGGCCTCATCCGGGTTGAAAGCAACGCCCCCTTTTGGAATAGGGATGTTGTATTTTTTGAACAGGTCTTTTGCCTGATATTCGTGGATCTTCATTAATCCAATTCTCCCCTTTATGATTGATGATTGACGATTGATGATTGAAAAAATCTCATTGGAGCGATTCAAAAAATAAAAACGTCCTGACCGCTCAATCATTTCATCCGATCACGCACAGCACATCGTCCTTGGCCACGGAATCTCCGCTGGAAAAGTTAATGGCCTTAACGGCACCTCCCGCAGGGGCGGCAAGGGCATTTTCCATCTTCATGGCCTCCAGGATGACCACCGTCTCCCCTTTGTTTACTGCATCCCCAACCTGTTTGAGATATTTAACGATCATACCGGGCATCGGCGCTTTCAACGGCGTGCCTTCAACACCGGCAGGCGTCGGCGCAGCGGCTTTCGGCTTGGGTGGGGCCGGTGCCGGTTCAGCAGGCGCAGCAGGTTTGGGCGGCGCAGGAGCTGCGGGTTTGGGCGGCGCAGGAGCTGCAGGTTTGGGTGCTGCCGGCGCGGCAACAGGGGCGGCAGGTGCCGGCGCTGAAAGCGGTACTCCGGCGGGCAATTGTTGCACATAGCTGATAATCGGCGACCCACCGGGTTCTTCCACACCAACTTCAAAATATTCGTTATCCACAAACACATTAAATGTTCGAATGGCATCGGTTTTTGGCGGCGCTTTCTTTTCCACTTTTCGGACCAGCTTACCCAGTTTGGCCAGCTTCACCAGCTCCTCCTCGTTTTTAATCTCTTCCAGGGTTCGAGGCTTGACTTCGATTGGTGGATCTTCCTTGCCGTATTTCCATTTCAAAAACCGCTTGCCGGTTATGGGATAAAGTGCATAGGTCAGAACATCATCCAGGTCTTGGGCAAGGCCTTCGGTATCGCTTTTAGCCTGTTCAAGCTCCGGTTCCAAGACCTCGGCCGGCCTGCAGGTGATCGGTTTCTCCCCCCTTGGATATCCTGCAAGTGCTTTCTTTTGAACATCCGGATCAATGGGAATGGCCGTTTTGCCATATAAGCCGTAGCACAGATCTTTAACCTGACCGGTAATCATCTTATATCGCTCATTTTCATCGTCAAAAAGAACGTTGTTGACGGTCTGTATCCCCACGATCTGACTGGTGGGCGTTACCAGCGGAATCTGTCCAAGTTCTTTTCTGACTCTCGGGAGTTCCTTGTAAACCTCATCAATCTTGTGCAAAGCATCCATTTCTCTTAGCTGGTTGACGAGATTTGAAAGCATCCCTCCCGGTGTCTGGTGTAACAACACACTGATATCTATGATCGACACCTTGGAATCGTCCAGCAGATGCTTGTATTTGGGCATGACTTTCTTTTCAAATATTTCGTTGATCTCCGCAAGTTGCTTAATATCGAATCCGGTGTCCCGGTTGGTCCCTATAAGTGTCATCACAAGCGGTTCAATGGCAGCATGTGACGTTCGATAGGCATACGGTGACATGCAGGTATCAATGATATCCACACCGGCCTCAATCGCCTTCAAATGGCTCATGGGTGACATTCCGGAAGTGAAGTGGCTGTGCAGGTGTATAGGAGCCTTCACCGCTGCTTTTAACGCCTTGACAACTGCATAGGCGTCATAGGGAGCAATAAGGCCCGCCATATCCTTGAGACAGATACTGTCAGCGCCCATGGCCTCTAAGTCCTTGGCCTTGCTGACATAATAGTCAATGTTGTATACTTCGCCGCCCATCCGCGGTTCGGTCATGGTATAACAGATACAGCCCTGAAAATGCTTCCCATATTCTTTAATCACCTTGACCACCGTTTCAAAGTTGCGGTAATCATTCAAGGCATCAAATGTTCTGAAGACATCCATTCCGTTTTCAGCCGCCCGTTCCACAAAAGCCTCGGCAACATCATCGGCATAATTCCTGTAACCAACAAGATTTTGTGCTCTGAGCAGCATGGAAAAAGGTGTCTTTGTCATGTACCGCTTTAAGGTGCGAATCCGCTCCCACGGATCTTCATTTAAAAAACGATGCATGGTATCAAAAGTGGCGCCACCCCATGTTTCAACGGCCCAAAACCCGACCTCGTCCATCTTTTCGGCAACCGGAATCATATCTTCGGTTCTCCCCCGGGTGGCAAACAAGGATTGGTGTCCGTCCCGCAGGGTCAGGTCTTGTATCTTAACGGGATTTTCAGCCGCAGGCCTCTCCTTGCTGTAATCCATGTTAGTTATTTTCACCTGGTTGTGATCACTCATCTTAAAGTTCTCCTCTTATGAATATTTGTTCTTCCAAATTTAAAGGCGGCAAAGCCGCGTTATATGAAATCGTTAAACGATTTTATTTAAAGGTTCTCATTTGTATCAAGTTGCGCATCTGCATCTGAGCCTGTCGGCCGCTCATCCCCCATAGTTTCACCGGCGCTGAAGTATAGGGAGCCGGTGCCGGCGCAACCGAAGGTGCGGCCATAGATTGAATACAAATCGCCTCTTCTTCCGTCATGATGTAGTTCAGCACTGCAGCGGATGCTGCTGCTGCTTTCTTATTGTTTTCCATCGTTTCACCATTTACAACGGTTATAGGTTATGGGTTTTTGAAAATGTCCTATTACCTCTTACCTATCACCTATTACCTAATTATACCGGTATATTCCCATGTTTTTTCGGTGGGAGGGTTTCCCGTTTACTGCACATAACCTCCAACGCGTCGATCAGGCGCGGCCGGGTTTCACTGGGCACAATAACGGCATCCACAAAACCGCGGCTGGCGGCACAGTATGGATTTGAAAAGAGTTCCTCATATTCCCGGATCAGCTCCTTGCGTTTGGCTTCAGGATCCTCCGCACCTTTGATTGCCTTGCGATGAATGACATTGCATGCCCCTGAAGCACCCATGACCGCTATTTCCGAACTGGGCCAAGCAAACGCCATGTCCGCACCTAAATCTTTTGAACACATGGCAAGATAAGATCCCCCGTAGTCTTTACGCGTAACCAGAAGAATTTTGGGCACAGTTGCTTCTGAGTAGCACCAGAGAAGTTTTGCGCCATGCCGGATAATGCCCCCCCATTCCTGCTGACTTCCGGGAAGATACCCCGGCACATCCGCAATGGTCAGCATCGGGATGTTGAATGCATCACAAAAACGGATAAAGCGGGTGGCTTTGTCCGAGGCATTGATATCCAGGCATCCGGCAAGAACCTGGGGCTGGTTGGCGATAATTCCGATACTTCTCCCGTTCAGTCGGGCAAAACAGATGATGATGTTTTGAGCAAAATATTCGTGAGGCTCAAAAATCTCACCATTATCCACGATTAAACGAATAATTTCTTTCATGTCGTAAGATTGGGTGGGATTGTCCGGGATAATGGTGTCAAGTGCCGGATCCTTGCGTCGCGGATCATCTCCGGTATTAACCATGGGCGGATCTTCCATGTTGTTTGAAGGCAGAAAAGAGAGAAGTCTTTTGATCTGGTTGATGGCATCTTCATCGCTTTCACATGCAAAATGCGCCACACCGCTTTTTTCGTTATGGGCCATGGCACCGCCGAGTTCTTCAAAGGTAATCTGTTCCCCGGTGACGGATTTGATGACATCCGGTCCGGTAATGAACATGTAACTTGTGTTCTTGACCATAAAAATCCAGTCTGTCATGGCCGGTGAATAAACAGCCCCGCCGGCTGTGGGACCCATAATTGCCGAAATCTGAGGAATGACACCCGAACTCATGGAATTGCGATAAAATATCTGACCGTATCCGGAAAGAGAATCCACGCCTTCCTGGATCCTGGCGCCACCGGAATCGTTCATGCCCACAAACGGAACTCCGGCTTTAAGCGCCATGTCCATGATCTTGCAAATTTTCTTTGAATGCATTTCACCCAAACTGCCGGCCCTGGCCGTAAAATCCTGAGCAAAGGCAAATACATGTCTCCCTTCCACAAGACCATGGCCGGTGATGACACCGTCAGACGGAATATCAACCTTTTCCATGCCGAAATTTACACACCGGTGACTGACGAACATGTCGATTTCCCGAAACGTTCCTGGATCGAAAAAGATATCCAATCGTTCGCGGGCAGTCAATTTTCCCTTTTCTTTCTGACCGGCAACCGCTTTATCGCCGCCCATCTTGAGGATCCTGGCTTCGCGCTCTTTAAGATCCTTGATTTTATCTTCGATAATACCCATTACAAAATTCCTTTCATCAATTCATATTGACCTTTTATTTATTTGGATTCAGATTTTAAATCCGATATCAGATCAATAACAACCTTCACTCAAAAACAAACAGAAATACATCTTGTGCCTTTTAACGACAAAGTCTTATTCGTTATGAACACTCAAGATGCATTTTAGATTTGCTTTAATCATAGGTATACACCTCGTAGTCTGTCTTTTCACCCAGCAAATGATCGATTTTTTCCTGTGTTCCCCTTCTTTCGTCGCTCATCACCCATGCTCTCCAATTTTCCATGGACTGCCACGTGCTGACCACTAAGCTCTCGCCGGGACGATCGATTCGTTTAAATGTTTCTCCGGAAATATAGCCGGGTTGTTGCATGGCCAAATTTCTAAGTTTCTGAAGCAGCGGCTTTAAAGCTTCTGTTTTGTTTTTCGGTACGATTCGTTTAATGATTATTTTTACTGCCATTTCGAAATCCTCCTTTCATTGGATGGAGGCCCCGTTCGATCAAACGCGGCCTTCATCACTCTTGACGGGTCTTGGCTTGAACGTACACCCTAACGTTCGACTTTTTATTTATGCAACGTAGGGTTTATTTTTAATTAGACGCTTTATTGTCCAAAAGATCCAGCAATCGACTTGCAGCGACGGTGGATGCAATGGTCTCGTTTTCAACCTCTTTTACTGTTTCGGGAAGGATTTTTTTAACTTCAGGGTTTTGATAAAAACGGTCGTTGAGACCCTCTTTAACCAATGACCACATCCAGTCAACGGCCTGTTTTTTTCGGTTTGCCTTGAGTTCTCCGGTCTGCGTAAATGTTCTGTGATGATTTAAAACGGTTTCCCAGATCACATCGATGTCGATCATTTCCAAAGCACTGCAGGTCAGAACCGGTGGTGTCCAATTGGGCGATGAAGGTGCCAAAAAGTGGAGTGCTGTTTCATATTGCTTTCTGGCAAATTCCGCTTTCTCAACATTGTCACCGTCGGCTTTGTTAACGGCAACCGCATCGGCAAGCTCGAGAATACCCTTCTTAATGCCCTGCAATTCGTCTCCGGCACCAGCGATCATCAGCACCAAAAAGAAATCGACCATAGATGCCACGGTGGTCTCGGACTGACCCACACCCACGGTTTCAACGATGACAACATCAAAACCGGCGGCTTCACACACAATCATGGTCTCCCGGGTTTTGCGAGCGACGCCGCCCAACGTGCCTCCGGAAGGAGAGGGGCGAATAAACGCCCTTTCCTCTACAGCCAGCTTTTCCATACGGGTCTTATCTGCCAGTACGCTGCCGCCGCTTCTTTTACTGCTGGGATCAACAGCAAGGACTGCCACACGATGCCCCTTTTTTACAAGCATTGTGCCGAGGCTTTCGATAAATGTGCTTTTACCCACACCCGGCACCCCTGTTATACCAAGGCGTATGGCCTTTCCTGCATAAGGAAGCAATAGATCGATAATCGTTTGTGCCAGCCGTTGATGTGCAGGTAGAGAACTTTCAATCACCGTAATGGTCTTGGCGATCAGACGCCGGTCATTATTGAGAACACCTTGCGCATAAAATTGAGGATCTTCGGATATCATTAATGTTGCTCAAGAACATTTAGAACCTTATTGGCCGAATCGGCGACCACAGTTCCCGGACCGAATACCCCTTTAGCGCCGGCTTTGTACAAAAAGTCATAATCTGCCGGGGGAATAACACCGCCCACAACAACCTTGATCTCTTCACCTCCCTTTTCTTTGAGAACCTTGATAAGCTGTGGTACCAAGAATTTGTGACCGGCGGCAAGGCTCGAAACGCCGACCACATGTACATCGTTTTCCACAGCCATCTGGGCGGCTTCCTCCGGGGTCTGAAACATGGGACCGATATCCACGTCAAACCCGAGGTCTGCAAATGCAGTGGCAATCACTTTGATCCCCCGATCATGACCGTCCTGTCCCATCTTTGTCACCAGTATCCGCGGTCTTCGCCCGTTCTCTTCCTCAAATTCATCTGTTCTCTTGCGTACGGCTGCAAAGATTTCGCTGTCCGCATATTCATCGGCATATGCGCCGGATATGCACTGCGTTGTGGCCACAAACCGGTTGAAGACCTTTTCCATGGCGTCTGAAATTTCTCCAACCGTGGCCCGCGCTCTTACAGCCGGAATACAGGCCTCCAGCAGATTCCCGCCGGATTCAGCAGCATTGGTGATCGCCTCCAGAGCCCTTCGAACTTCATCATTATCTCTTTTTACCTTTATCTCTTTTAATTTTGCAACCTGTTCGTTGCGGACCGCCTCTGAAACTTCGAGTATATTTTCCAGGGGTTCTTCCTCGATCTGGTATTTATTGACGCCCACGATTACATCTTTTCCTTGATCGATACGGGCCTGTTTTCTGGCCGCCGCTTCTTCGATGCGCATCTTCGGCATTCCGCTTTCAATGGCTTTGGCCATTCCACCCATCTCTTCAACCTCTTGGATGATCTCTCTGGCCGCCTTGATAATTCCGTCGGTCAAAGCCTCGACATAATAAGACCCTCCAAGCGGATCAATGGCATGGCAGATCTGAGACTCTTCCTGAATAATGATCTGGGTATTCCTGGCAATTCTGGCGGAAAAATCGGTGGGAAGACCGACAGCCTCGTCAAAGGAATTGGTATGCAGAGACTGGGTTCCACCCAGAGCTGCCGCCAGAGCCTCGAGAGTGGTTCGAATGATGTTGTTATACGGGTCTTGGGCAGTCAGGCTCCAGCCTGATGTCTGAACATGGGTTCGTAACATAAGGGATTTCGGATTTTTAGGATTGAATTGGCCCATCAGTTCGTGCCACAGAAAACGGGCTGCCCTTAACATGGCGATTTCCATAAAAAAGTTCATCCCAACACCGAAGAAAAACGAGAGCCTCGGCGCAAATGCGTCGATATCCAGTCCCGCCGCAAGAGCTGCTTTCACATACTCGAGACCGTCCGCCAGTGTAAACGCGGTTTGAAGAACAGAGTCGGCACCGGCTTCCATCATGTGATAGCCGCTGATGCTGACGGTGTTGTATTTGGGCATGTTTTTCGAGCAGTATCCGATGATGTCGGATACAATCCGCATGGAAGGTTCCGGCGGATAGATATAGGTGTTTCGGGTCAGGTATTCTTTTAGAATGTCGTTCTGTATGGTTCCTCCCAGCTGCTCATGCTTTACGCCCTGCTCCTCTGCGGCAACAATATATCCCGCCATCACCGGAAGAACCGCGCCGTTCATGGTCATGGAAACCGTTATCTTGTCCAGGGGTATCTGATCAAAAAGGATCTTCATGTCTTCCACAGAATCCACAGCCACACCGGCCTTGCCGATATCACCGACAACCCTGGGATGATCCGAATCATACCCTCTGTGGGTTGCAAGATCAAACGCCACGGAAAGCCCGGTTTGCCCGGCGGCAACGTTCCTCCTGTAAAATTCATTGGACTCTTTGGCTGTGGCAAAACCCGCATACTGGCGAACGGTCCAGGGTCTTCCGGCATACATGGTGGCCATGGGTCCTCTGACATAGGGCGCAAAACCCGGCAGCGTGTTGACATGCGGCATCCCTTCTATGTCTTCTGCCGTATAAAGAGGTTTAACCAGTATTCCTTCAGGGGTCTTCCAGTTCAAAGCTTCAAGGGGTTTTTTTCTGAGCTGTTTGGTGGCAAGTTCTTTCCATTTTTCCAAATCAGGATGTTCTGCCATGGCATCCTCCTTTTTCAATGACTTCATTATTCATAACTTGGTAACAGTTTAATCCTCTTAGACACATCAACTCTAAAAGAGCTTCAGGTAGTGTTAAATTTTCAATTGGAAACTGTCTGAGTGGACAAGGGACGGTTACCTTTCACACAGTTCAACCAGAACACCGTTGGTGGCTTTGGGGTGTAAAAAAGCAATTTTTGCACCGCCCGCGCCCTTTCGCGGCTTCTCATCAATAAGGCGTATCCCTTTTTCCTTTAACTCTGCCAGTGCTTCTTCAATATTTTCAACGCGAAAGGCAATATGGTGTACCCCTGGGCCTTTTTTCTCTAAAAATTTTGCAACCGGGCCGTCGGGAGCAGTGGATTCCAACAGCTCCACTTCACTTTCTCCAACCGGGAAAAAGGCGGTTGTCACTTTTTGCTCCTCTACGGTTTCAGTCCCTTCAAAATGAAGCCCCAGGGCATCTGTCCACAAGCTTTTGCCGTCTTCGATACTGTTTACTGCAATTCCAAGATGGTCAATCTTTAATATTTTCATGAAAATCCTCCCTTCATAATTGACGATTGATGATTCTTCGATTTTCAATCTTTAAATTTTTTCATCACCCGCTTAAATCCAGGCATGGCATTTTTTATGGTAAGATCATCCACGCAAAACGCGATTCTGAAATGACCCGGGCCTCCAAAGCCACTCCCGGGCACGGTAAGGATCAGCTCTTTTTGTAATTCTTTGACAAACGTTACATCATCAGGAACAGGTGTTTTTGGAAAGAGATAAAAAGCGCCCGGCGGTTCGATGAAATCATAGCCGCAATCTGCAAGGCCATTGCACAAAAGGTCTCTTTTCCGGGCATAGGCAGAAATATCCACGCTCGCGCCTTGAAGAGACGCTACCACTCGCTGCATCAGGGCCGGTGCATTAACAAACCCTAAGATTCTGTTGGCCAGCGCCATTCCCCCGATCAGTTCTTCTTTGAATGAAGCGTCGGGATGAACCGCCAGATAACCGATTCGTTCGCCGGGGATGGAAATATCCTTGGAATATGAGGTGGCAATGATACTCTCATTATAACTTTTGAATATACTGGGAACCGTGTATCCTTCGTAAACAATTTTACGGTATGGTTCATCCGATATCAGATACAATGTCCGGTTCAGTCTTTTTCCTTTATCCTTTAAAAGCGTTCCGAGTTCATCGAGGCTATCTTTTGAATAGACCTGGCCTGTGGGATTGTTGGGTGAGTTGATCAGGACAGCCTTTGTCTTTTCGGTAATGGCCGCATGAATTGCGTTAATGTCCATAGAAAAGTCGGGTTTTGTCGGTACGGTTTTCAAAATCCCGCCATGATTATCTGCATAAAATTGATACTCGACAAAATAGGGCGCCGGCGTAATGACTTCGTCTCCCGGGTCAAGAATTGCTTTTAGAATAACGTTCAGGGCGCCGGCAGCACCACAGGTCATGATCACATCGTTTTCTGAAACCTGAACCTGCTGCTCTTTGCAAAGATACTCAGCCACGGACTTTCGAACATGGAGATACCCGGTATTGGGCATATATCCATGATCTGTTCCAGCCAATGACATTACCGTATTTTTGAGTACCTCTCTGAATATTTCAGGAGGCTCCAGATTTGGGTTGCCCAGGCTGAAATCAAACACATTATCAGCACCGTGCTCAGCCTTAAGGCGTGAACCTTCTTCAAACATTTTACGGATCCATGAAGATCCGGATATTTTGGTTTTTATATGCTTTGCAATGGTCATGTTAAAATCATAAATTGTTATTTCAGAAAATCCATAATTACTTGATATCGTAGAACATAAATTTACGGTATTTTTATGTCCCCCTATGGAATAATGGAGAGAGTAAAGCGAACCAAAATTTGAAGTATATAAATATTATAATATGGGTTGCAAGCTATTTTTGAAAAATTCTTTTTTGAATTCCCCAAATTTTCCTTTACATATGGCCGTCCGCAGTTGTCGCACCAAGTTCATGTAGTAATGAACATTATGGATGGTATTTAGACGATAAGCAAGCAGTTCTTTTGACAGATAAAGGTGGCGAAGGTAAGCTCTTGAATAATTCCGGCAGGTATAACAGGTGCATCCTAATTCTATGGGATCAATATCATGTTTAAATCGTGCATTAGAGATATTTATGGTGCCGGTTGTTGTGAACATTTGGCCGTTTCTTGCATTCCTTGTGGGAAGGACACAGTCGAACATGTCAGCGCCAAGGGCCACAAGCGCCACAATATCCTCAGGTGTCCCCACACCCATGATATATTTTGGCTTTGTATCCGGCAGCATCGGCAGGGTAAAATCAGCCATTTCGAGCATAAGGTCTTTGGGTTCCCCAACGCTGAGTCCGCCGATGGCATATCCATCAAAGTCGATTTTCAACAAATCATGGGCCGACATTTCTCTAAGGTCCTTGAACATACCGCCCTGAACAATACCAAACAGGGCGTTTTTCTCATTTTTAAAGGCATCCTTGCATCTTTTCGCCCATTGTGTGGTCAGCTCAAGCGCTTTGTGGGCATCATTTTTTTCGGCAGGATATTTTATGCATTCGTCAAGACACATCACGATGTCGGATCCGAGACACAGCTGGATTTCCACGGATTTTTCCGGGGTCAACAAATGCTGGGAACCATCGATATGGGATTGGAATAACGCTCCTTCGCTGGTCACTTTTCTGAGTTTGGCAAGGGAAAACACCTGAAAACCGCCACTGTCGGTTAAAACAGGGCCGTCCCAGTTCATAAAACCATGGAGACCGTTAAAACTGCGGATCACATCACAGCCCGGTCTGAGATATAAATGATAGGTATTCCCAAGGATGATCTGTACACCACAGCCGATCAATTCTTCAGGGGACAGTGACTTTACGGTACCCAGCGTTCCCACCGGTATAAAAACGGGTGTTTCTACTTCACCGTGTGCGGTTTGCAAAATTCCCGCCCTTGCCCGGGTGGTTTCCGATTCTGCAACGATTTTGAAATTGAACATAATGTTTTCAGGTTATAGGCCAGGGGTAATGGGTTATAGGTTATTATCTTTACCTATCACCTATTACCCATCACCCAATCTTTATGCGATCAACATCGCATCCCCGTAGCTGAAAAATCTATACTGTTTCTCTATTGCCGTTTTGTATGCATTCAACACATTTTCTCGGGTTGAAAATGCTGACACCAGCATGAGAAGTGTCGATTTGGGAAGATGAAAGTTTGTGAGCATTGCATCGACGGTCTGGAATCTGTATCCGGGGTATATAAACAGGTCGCAGCTACCCTCGCCCTGGACAACGATTCCATTTTCTTTGCTTGCATACTCCAGCGTTCGAACCGCAGTGGTGCCCACAGCCACGATGCGATGACCTGCTTTTTTCGATTCATTGATCATGTCGGCTGTTTCTTTGGAAATAGAATACCATTCAGAATGAATCCGATGATCTCTGATATCAGATACCCTGACCGGCAAAAATGTACCGTAACCGACATGGAGGGTAACTGCAACGATTTTCACCCCTTTCTCCTTAAGTTTTTTCATAAGACTTAGCGAAAAATGAAGGCCTGCCGTGGGTGCAGCCACAGCTCCTTTTTGCGAGGCATAGACGGTCTGATAAAATGTTCGATCTTTTTTATCATCGTTCCGTTTAATATAGGGCGGCAAAGGAACACGCCCGATCCGGTCGATGATATGTTCAAAGTCACCTTTATATGAAAACTTGACGGTATAAATTCCGGCTTTAAAATTGACGACTTCTGCCTTCAATTTTTGATTAAAAATAAGTGTGGTGCCGTCTTTGGGTCTTTTTGATGTTTTTATCAAACACCGGCAAACACACTCCCCGTTATCGATCGGGCTTTTTCCACAACCCGGATAATCTAAAATAAGAACTTCAGCTTTGCCGCCGGTCTTTTTTTGTCCCAAAAGTCTTGCCGGAATGACTTCGGTGTTATTGATCACCAGAACGTCCGACGGGGATAGAAGGTCATAAATGTCTAAGAATTTATGGTGCGCCATTTCCCCGGTATTCCGGTCCATGAATAAAAGTTTAGACTGGTCACGACCTACAACCGGCTTTTGAGCGATCCGTTCTTCGGGGAGATAGTAATCGTAATCACTTAATGAAAACATGCAGTGTCAGTTCTTTTAAGATTTTGATATGGTC
>JAOUGB010000360.1 GCA_029857875.1 Desulfobacteraceae bacterium
CGGTATACCGCTCCATAAATAAAAGTTTAGACTGGTCACGACCTACAACCGGCTTTTGAGCGATCCGTTCTTCGGGGAGATAGTAATCGTAATCACTTAATGAAAACATGCAGTGTCAGTTCTTTTAAGATTTTGATATGGTCGATTCAATATTCTTCTTCCCCTGTTCAAGCCCCTTGAGAACACCTGATCGATTTTTACCCAGAGCAACAACGCGTGCAAGAAAGGATTTTTCTGCCACAACAAGTCCACTGCCAATGTGATCAAAAATTAAAACATCTTGTTTCACCCGGTTTTCTGCCAGTTGTCGAAACGCCTTACGCTCGGAACTATGACAAGAAATCGTCGATCCCGTATTCACCACACCATGGGTTTTGTAGTTATGGGTACCCCAGTGGATTTTTTTGAAATTGTTTTGCATCTCTACGGTGTGTTCAGGGAATCTTTCCTGGAAAACCGCATAATACTCCAGTTCCGGAAGCATTGCCGATCCTTTAGGCAACGTATTCTCAAGGGTGCAGCAAAACTCCATGGCGGTTCCCTGTTTCCGGGCGTTCACTTCCAGAAAAAAAATGCGTCCCTGTGGGTCCACCAGATAGTCGCAGCCGAATATGCCCCGAAAGCCTTCCCTGGCCAGCCATTGACCGACCCTTCGGGTATGATTTTCCAGTTGGATAGTCAACGTTTTCTCCAGTACTGTAGGAAAAACGGAACCGACAAATTGATTGCCATGTTCAATGAACTGGTCTGCAATGCCGGCGATGTAAATGTCGTTTTCATTGGCGACAACGCCAAGCACTGTGGGATCAGAATCATGAGGAATGAATCGACTGATAAGATAGTTTAGTTTCTTATCCTTAAATTTTCCGCTGATATCATCAGGACTATGGGCAACAATGCTTTTCAATCCGCCGGCGCTCCATTCTTCGCTGACGAAAATACCTTCCGTCCAGTTAGACCAGAGTTTATCCGTTGTGTTTAAAAGTTCATCCAATCCATTACAAACACGAAAGTCCACCATGGGAAGAAAATTTTTACAGGCTTTGTACTGGAATATTTTGCTGTTTAGCCTTTCGGAAATTTTACTGTCAGGACCAACAATGAAAACACCGGGCAATTGATCGAAGTTCATTTCCGGCAGACTCTCGTACATATTAATGTATAACTTTTTCTGTCGATCAAGCAGCTTTTGCACCAGTTCTTGAACTTGAGGATTATTTGAAACACTCCACAAGAAATCTCTGGTAGGGATCCTACAACTTCCGTTCCCACCATGCTTGCGAGAAAATTCATCGACCATTGGATTGACGACCATCAGGTTGGGATAGGGATATTGTGCAAAAATATCCTGAATAATCGAAATAAAATCAAATTCACGGCCGTAAATTTTAGAAAGGGCTTCTTTGAGAAAGATATTCAGGCCGTAATTTTTAATAGACCCGATATACAAAAAATAGTGGGTGTTTTTTTCCAGTTGATAATTAGAGAAATAAATCTCAGACATGATGTACCCTTTATCGGCCAAGCCAAAACCAAAAATATTGCCACAAAGGCAATAAGACACAAAGGATATATTTATTATTCTTTCTTCGTGCCTTCGTGTCTTTGTGGCAGAATGGAAAAAGTTTTGTCAAAAAAAGCACAAAATCCAATTTTAAGGGATTATCCGTAGGTTTCAACAACGTAATCAATGATTCGACCGGCGATATCCAAACCGGTTGCTGCTTCCAGGCCGCTGAAACCGGGAGAATAATTCACCTCAATGACGCAGGCCTTTCCTTTTTCATCCACAATTAAATCCACTCCGGCGATTTCAAGACCGAGTGCATCTGCCGCCTTTAGCGCAATTTCTTCCCACTCGGGTAACAGTTCCACCGGCCAGCTTTTTTGGGTCAGGTGGAAGTTTGATCTGAAATCTCCGGGTTTCGGTTTGAGTTTCATAGCTCCGGCGACTTTTCCGCCGATCACCAGAACGCGAATATTGAGTCTGTTTTCCGGTGGAATGAATCTCTGGACCAGCATGCCCTTGCCGGTCTCTAAATTGTTATGAAGGATCAGCCTCGCCTGGTGTTCAGTTTTGACCAGAAACACTCCTTCTCCCACCCGTCCACTGGCCTGTTTAAGGACCACCGGATATCCCCCCAATCGATCCAACACCAAGTGAAACCCCTCGATGGAATTGATAAACCCGGTATCGGGAATCGGCAGTTGAACGGCAGACAGAGCCTGAAGGGTAAGGAACTGATCTTTGGCCAGACGGATGGCATCCAAATTATTAACCAGTGGAATACCCATACGATGAAGATGCGGAACCAGTTTCAGACTGGAGTCGTTCACGGTTGCACCCTGACGCGGCAAAACAACATCCAGCATCGAAATATCGAGTTCACCTTCCAAACCAGGGCTACCGTTCACCAAAACCGGCCATACGTAAATAGGATCCACCACGATAATCCGGTGCCCCTTTTCAGCAGCCGCTTCGTTCAATCGCTTTGTGGGAGGATAATCGTAACCTTCTGCTGTAATGATACCAATGTTCATAACTTTGTTTTCACCTTTCTGATGGAAAAGATTCGGACTCGGACAAGCGCTTAATAAATTGTGTGACCATGGGAGTGAGATAGGAGATCTGTATTGAATGCACGTAAAAGTCTTCTTCACGGGTTACGCTCACCACTTTTGCATACATATAAACCTTCCCATCGTTCTCTTCACCGATAAAATCGATCCGCACCTCCTGGAGAGGAGCGATTTCTTCGGCCACCTTCAACGTCGCCCATAGGCTCGAAAAGTGCGTCAGTTCTGCAACCATGGCTGCTGATACCGCCTTTTTGTCTTTCATTCGGTTCAGCGTTACCGAAATCGGTGTCTTTAAAGGTGTCCCCTCTCCTGTTTCATCCGGAAGCATTAAATTGTAAGGGGCCTTCATACCGATCACATCATACAGGTCGATATTCTCTTCTACGCCCTTAAATCTTATGGACTGGACGGAACGGACGATCAACAAATCTTTGGTTTTTTCATAGGTCGACGGGGTAATCAGAACTTGTCCCCCTATGGTTGCCCCCTCAACCCGTGATGCTAAATTAATATTGTGCCCAACAACACCATATTTTGCGCGTTCTTTACTGCCGATATTTCCGACAATGACATCTCCTGTGTTAATGCCGATACCCATATAAAGAGGAGGAAGGCCCTTTTCTTTGTTTTTGCGGTTTACGTCTTCCATACCCAGCTGCATGGCCAATGCACAGGCCACTGCCCGGGCAGGGCTGTCTCCATATTTAACCGGTGCACCGAAAAACGTCAGTATGGCATCGCCGATGAACTCGTTGATGGTGCCTTGGTATTGCCCGATAATCTTGGACATTTGGCTTAAATAACTGTTTAGAACTTCGATGACCTGATCAGGGCCTAACTGTTCAGAAATAGGGGTAAACCCTCTCAGGTCACTGAGCATAATTGTTACTTCTCTTATTTCACCGCCCAATTTTAGGCCGTCTGATGTGTCCAATAGTTCTTTCACCACTTCTTTTGTCACGTAACGGCCGAAGGTGTCCCGGATAAAATCCCTTTGGCGCAATCCTTCCATCATCTCATTGAATGCTGCAGTTAATTGCCCGACCTCGTCACTACTTTTTACTTCAATAGCATCACGATAAGGGCCCTCTTCAGTCACCTGGACTGCGGAGTTTTTCAAGTCAACAATGGGTCGCGAAATTTTTCGACTAACAACAATCAACAGAAAGAAAAGGCGAAAAATTATCG
>JAOUGB010000361.1 GCA_029857875.1 Desulfobacteraceae bacterium
CAAACTGTTACAAACTGGAGAGTTAAATGCCCAAGAAGTATCATATACCCATTAAAACCGCTAATCCAAGGCACCATCCCATCGGCAAATATGCCACGGTTGAGTTCCGGGAGGACTGCGCCGGCAGCTGCAAAGCGTGTGTGAAGAAAAAATGCATTTACGGTATTTTCAAGGATAACTACCTTCACATGAGCACCATGGGCGAACCTGAATACCTATATGCCTGCCACAGTTGTTTTCGTTGTGTCCAGGAATGCACAAGAGGCATTTTTTCCCGGGTGATAAATCCGGAATACCGTACGTTGGGAGATGAGTATTGGCGTGCCGATATCATCCACAGGCTCTGGTATCAGGCGCATACCGGAAAGATACCGGTTTCAGGAGCCGGTTATCGAGGCCCGTTTGTGGGGGCCGGTTTCGATTCCATGTGGACCGACATGTCTGAAATTGTCCGACCCACAAGGGATGGCATTCACGGCCGGGAGTATATCAATACCTGTATCGAAATCTCCCGCAGGATATCTCCCTTAAAGTTCAATGACGACATGTCTTTGGCCTCAGAAGCACTTCCGATTCTGGAGATTCCCATTCCTTTAATGTTTCAGATGCCGGAAAGCCTGATTATCAATCAACCTATTGTTGAATCAGCGGCCAAGGCAGCCCAGGTTCTCGACACTTTCCTGATCATTCGACCTGAAGATTATTCAGATACCCTTTTGCCGTATGCCCGGAATCTGATTCCTAGTTTCACCTGTACCAACGCCATGGATCATGAAGCGCTCATTCAGCAAAGTCGTGCGGTTGAACTGGCTTTTGACAATGATATCGAAGATACCATTCATAGCATCCGCAAAATAAAATCGGATATTGTTCTTATGATCCGCATTCCCCTGGATGCCGATGCTGCATCCCGTGCATTGAAACTTTCGGCTTTGGAGGTTGACACCCTTCATTTTTATGCAGACGAATACGGTAACGAACTGAATACCGAACATCCCCGGTTTTTAAAAGAAATGATTCGAGAGGTTCATCTAAAGCTCGTGAATGGTTTTGTCAGACAAAGAATCAACCTGGTATTTTCAGGTGGAATCGCCATGGCCGAGCATATGGCCAAATCCATCATTTGCGGTGCCGATGGCGTTATTGTGGACTTCCCTTTGCTCATCGCTCTGGAATGCAGGTTGTGTTACCGTTGTCGAAAAGATCTGTCATGTCCTGCAAAAATAGACAACACCATCAATCCCCAATGGGGCAGCCAGAGAATGATTAATCTGATGGGCGCATGGCATAACCAGCTCATCGAAGTGATGGGTGCCATGGGAATCCGGGAGGCGAGAAGACTCAGGGGTGAAGTCGGCCGCTCCATGTGGTTTGAGGATCTGGAAATGGAAAGCTTCGGCCCCATATTCGGTAAAAGAAAAATAGCAGGATTAAAATAAACCATGAAGAAAAATAACATTCACTTTAAATTCCCGAAAACCGTTCAAGTGCCGGATCGGTTTCGCAATCCCATCGGCAAGTACACCGTCCGGCGAAATGCCCGATGTATCTCATGCGGGTTGTGCGCCCAACTGTGTCCTTATGGCGTGCATCCGCGATATGACATCTACTCAAAACCGTTACGCCCCAAAGATTACAAATGTATCGGCTTTAAATGCAAAGAAAATGATTTTTTCTGTATAGACCGTTGTCCGGAACAGGCCCTGACACTTCGTCGCAATCCAATTCTGGAAACTTTAGGAGATTATCGTTGGACGTCAGAGATGCTCATTGCACACTGGGAAATGGCGGAAACCGCCAACCTTCCGGTTGTTGATCTGGAATACAACCTTGGCAACTCGGGTGGCGGTTTTGATAAAATCCGCTTCAAAACACCGGAACCGGGTGACTACCTTAACCTCGGTGATGAGGATATCGACACCAGTATTACATTGAACAAACGTGGTGACGGCCGGCCGCAAGTAATCAACGGTATCCCCTGTTACGGCGGCGGCATGTCTTACGGATCCACTGCGCTGTCGGTGATGGTGGCTAGAGCACGGGCAGCGAAACTGCTGAACACATTGACCTGCACGGGAGAAGGCGGTTATCCCCAGGAATTGGTCCCATATGCCGAGCATGTCATCACCCAGATTGCCACCGGTTTATTCGGGGTCAGAGAAGAAACCATTTTGCATGCCCCCATGGTGGAATTCAAATATGCCCAGGGCGCCAAGCCCGGATTGGGTGGCCACTTGCTGGGTGATAAGGTGACCCCTGAAGTTGCAGCCATGCGGGAAACGGTGGTGGGGAATGCCCTCTTTTCGCCGTTTCCGTTTCACAGCGTCTATTCTGTGGAAGATCATAAAAAGCATGTGGACTGGGTAAAGGAAATCAATCCACGCATACTTGTGTCCGTCAAAGTTTCCACACCAACGGATGTGGACATGGTGGCAGTGGGCAGCTACTATGCCGGAGCCCATGTTGTTCATTTAGACGGCAGTTACGGTGGAACCGGTGCTGCACCGGATATTGCAAAAAAGAACATTGCCATGCCCATTGAATATGCCATCCCCAAGGTGCATAATTTTTTAAAGGACGAAGGCGTTAGAGACAAAGTCTGCCTGATTGCCAGCGGCGGCATTCGCAATGCACTGGACGTGGCAAAGGTCATTGCACTGGGGGCGGACGGCGTGGTTATCGGGACTGCGGAACTGGTTGCTTTGGAATGTGTTCGATGCGGTCATTGCGAAAGCGGCCGAGGTTGTGCCCGAGGCATCGCAACTACGGACCATGAACTGGGTATCATGATTGGCGAAGATTGGGCCACCCAACGAATCGTCAACATGTACCTGGCCTGGCGAAAACAGTGGTGTGAAATTTTAAGGCAATACGGCCTGAAAAGTATCAAAGAACTGGTGGGTCGATCCGATCTACTTGTCCATCTCGATTATCTGGATGAAGAAGAAAGATCAAAATATCAACCGGCACCACAAGCAGAGCTTATAATATGAGACCTTTGAAAAACATCCCCTTTTGCCCAATTCCGGCGTTAGGCTCAAATTTTAATCCTCGAAATACTTCATGTATGTCTGTGGTTAAAATTTTCGCCTGCCTTGGACTTGAACAAAATTGAACATTTTTCAAAGGTCTCAATATATTCATTAAATAATTGAGGTACGAATCATGTTTTACGGTTTTGACTCAACAATTAAAAACATACTGAAATCTCGGGCCCGTCTTCCCCATGGCGAAATCCCTCCTAAAAAGCCTGCTGAGGAGGGCGGGTGCGGCGTTACCGGTTTTATTTCATCCATCCCCGTTCGGGGCCGTCATATTTATGAGCCATCGGTTCAGATGCATAATCGCGGAAACGGCAAAGGCGGCGGTATCGCAGCTGTGGGACTTTCCGCAGAAAATTTGGGCGTTAGCCAAGAAATCCTGGACACCCATTATCTGCTTCAAGTCGCCCTTCTTAATCCTGCTTCCCGGCCGGATGTTGAAGAATCGGCCATTAAACCCTTTATGGAAGTTCATAAAGCGGAAAGCATCCCCACCCTTGATGACTACAGGGAAATAGAAGGTTTAGAGGTCAAGCCTCCGGATGTCTGTCGCTATTTTGTTAGGGTAAAACCGGATGTTCTGGATCGTTTTATTACAGAAAATTCCCTTCAGGATCTGGATCATAGGAAGGCTGAAGATGAATTTATCTACCAGAACTCCTTTCGATTAAACCAGAAGTTTTATGCGTCTTTGGGGGAAAAGCAAGCCTTTGTTTTGTCCCAC
>JAOUGB010000362.1 GCA_029857875.1 Desulfobacteraceae bacterium
AAAATAGGATTTACTTGACCTGACATCAGAAAAATATGATTTATATATATAAATTCACAGAATAAAAATTAACCGCTATTTATCACTCTAATCGAAGTTGCTTATTTCTCCATCACTTCAGCCCTGCTTTGCGTAGTGCACTAATAATCTCAGGTGAGGCTCTCTCTCCAAATTTCTCGATAGAAAAATTGGGATTTAACCTAAGCACTTCAGCGGCTTCAGCCCGAGCTTCCTCATCCCGTCCTGACCAACTATAAACCACAGCCATCATAATACGGGCTAATATAGAATTGGGCTCTAGGTGAATCGCTTTTTCGCACCATGTTATTGCCTCATCATATCGTCCTGTCATGGCGTAGGACAATCCTAAACTCCATAAGTACCTATTCGGCGGGATAGGATTAAGACGTATTGCTTTCTTATATTCCGGAATGGATTCCTCGTACCTGCCGGCAAAAGTAAGTACCTTACCCAGCATCACATGGGCCGCAGCTGAATTGGGATTAAGGGCCACAGCCTTCTCCCCTTCGGCAATGGCCTTATCATGCTGTCTCGCCATTGAATATAGAAAACCCAACCAACCGTGTGCTTCAGCAAAAGTGTCATCCAAAACAATAGCCTTTTGAAGCAGCTCCATGGCCTTGGCCAAAGACTGTTTAGGGGATTTAGTCGTGCCATGCCACACATCCGTATTGTGGGTTATAGATAGAACATAGTAAGCCCAAGCATACTCTGGGTCTAAGGCAATGGCTTCCTCTGCCAATTGTTTCGCCAAAGCATTACTCTCTATATTAGCCCGATTCAAATACTCATTCGCCTGCAAGCACTTTAGATAGGCCTCAAGGTTATTTGTGCCTTTCGCAACCACTCGGGCTTGCTCGCCCTCGGTCAGCTTGACCTGCATGGCCGTGATGATTTTTTTTGTGATTTCGTCTTGAACGGCAAATATGTCATTCAGATTTCGGTCATACTGTTCTGCCCATAAGTGATGCCCACTAAGAGCATCAATCAACTGGGCTGTTATTCGTATCTTGTCTCCACCCTTTCTAACACTCCCCTCTAGAACATACCTTACACCCAATTCCTCACTAACTTGCTGAACTTTTACGGGTTTGCCTTTATATGTGAATGTGGAGTTTCGAGCAATCACAAAGAGCTTTGGAACCCTGCTAAGTGAGGAAATAATTTCTTCAGTGATCCCGTCACTGAAATATTCCTGCTCAGGGTCGTCGCTCAGGTTGTTAAACGGCAGAACAGCAATAGAAGGCTTGTCAGGCAACTGATATGCCATCTTTTCCACAGACGCAGGCTCCACTGACGGGCGTCGCATGTAAAACTGCCGGATCCCCACAGCAACGGCCAACACAAGGACAACAACCACCCCAACAAGAATTGGCATTCGCCGCACTGGTGCAGGTTTTTTCTCTTTCAGCTTTCCTCTAACCGTCACCCTCGGTTCCATCAAAACCTGATACGCACCCACCGGCTTGGAAATGTTTTTTACCGTTTGATTTCCGATAAAATCATATCCATAAGGCAGCTTACTTTCGATGTGATCAAAGGCTGTCTTGGAGATGCAAATACCTCCCGGCTCGGCCAAACCTTCCAGCCTGGCAGCGATATTGACGCCATCACCATATATCCGGTCACCTTCTTGAATGACATCTCCAAGGTTGATGCCAATGCGAAATTGCATCTTCCTGTTTTCGGGCAGTTCGGTATTTCGGGCACTGATCTCTTTTTGAACCGCCACAGCACATTGCACTGCATCGACCACACTGGCAAATTCAGCAAGCAAATTGTCGCCCGGAGAATCCACCACTTTTCCGCTATGCTGCTGGATAAGGGTGGTCATCACTTCACGGTATGCTGTTATTGTTCGGACAGTGGCTTCTTCATCTTCACCCATTAGACGGCTGTAGCCTTCGACATCCGCACTGAGGATAGCGGTGAGCTTACGTTTAAAGCTTTGTGCGGTCATGAGAGCACCTTCCTAATGGTTTAGGGCATAGGAATTGGTTAGCGGCGTAAGGAAAAGAACTTGACCCAGAGAATAATTTTCGAAGGAAATTAGCTTTAAATCCGTGGGTGCAGGAAATTCAGGTCCGCTAACATTGATTAATAATATAATAAGATATGAAGGGTCAAGATTTTAACCGCAGAAGTTATATATATTCAGAAATCCGGCAAATTAATTTAACTGGAGTTTGATTGAAATTGAACAACGAATTTGTTCGGCATTACTGCAACGAGGTCGGACCTCAGCAACATAATGATATAATATATAATACGTTCAAATCTTGTGTTAGATAAGGCCTTAAATGCCCATTTTGGGGGCCAAAAACAGACTTTTAAGAGAAAAGCACGGGCAGACGGCAAGGAATGGTGAACAGTGATCGATGATCAAGTGGGACTTTCGGTCGCCCCTAAAATTATTATAAGTTTCTATTTTATCTGGGGGCGGTGAATGGGACGACGATTGGGATGGGAAACGATAACCACATTGCCCTATGATGCATTTACGCTATAATTCGTTGAGATACTTGAGTTAAAAGTTACTCATTTCCTTAATCTATGATCTATGTTAAATATTCAGTGTGCCACGTAAAGCCCGAGTCGGTCTTCCGGGTCCTTCCAATCATATCATTTTAAGAGGCATCGGGCGGAGAAAAATGACTATGGATAAATTAAAAAAAGATATTCTCGAGAAAATAAAAAGGACTTATTGCAGACTCAAAGTTTCTCCGATATCAGGGATAGGTGTTTTTGCTGTTAGAGATATACCGGAGAATACAAATCCATTTTCCGGAACACTCGATCAAAGATGGTTACGATTTTCCATGGATGAACTCGGAGATCTTGATAAAAATATAATAAAAATGATAGACGATTTTTTTGTCATCGAGAAGGACAATACCGTAAATATTCCGGAACATGGTTTAGACGGGATGGACATTTCATTTTTTGTGAATCATTCTGATAATCCAAATCTTCTAACCCGTGAAGGGCGTCATTTCTTTACGACAAGAAAAATTAAAAAAGGGGAGGAATTAACCGCTGGATATGATACATATGATCATAAATATATGAAAAAAACATTCCAGGATTGACTTTTTACTTTATAAACAGAAAGACTGTTACCTCTTGCTTAAAATTGGTTATATGGGTCTTATATTATCCGTATCCTGATAGATTTTAAATTTTAAAGAGTATCAAAATGGAAAATAGCGAAGGAATTCTTGAAAGATTAAAGAAGGACGTTGTTCTGGGAGCTGAGGGGTATCTTTTCGAACTGGAGAGAAGAGGCTACCTTAAGGCCGGTCCATTCGTCCCTGAAGTGGTTCTTGATTTTCCGGATGCGGTAAAGGAACTCCACAGGGAGTTCCTGATAGCCGGGGCGGAAGTCATGGTTGCCTTTACCTATTATGCCCATCGCGACAAAATGAAGGCCGTGGGTCGTGAGATGCAGCTTGAGGAATTGAACAGAACCGCGGTAAGGTTGGCAAAAGAGATCGCCAAGGAAGGAAATGCGCTTGTTGCGGGCAACCTCAGTGAGTCATGGAAATATGATCATACCCGGCCGGAAAAATCAGAGAAAATCGTTCGACACATGTTCGAAGAGCAAGTCCAGTGGGCACTCGAGGAGGGTGTGGACTTCATTATAGCTGAAACACTGGATTATGTTGGAGAAGCATTGATCGCTCTGGACGTAATACGCAAAGCCGGACTCCCTTCAATGATTACCTATACCCCAATACTGG
>JAOUGB010000363.1 GCA_029857875.1 Desulfobacteraceae bacterium
CGATCAAATAGGCGCCATTAGTGCCTTAAGCAAAAGAATCCAGTCCGGCAAGAAGCATAACGTTCTTTTGGGCGTCACCGGTTCAGGAAAAACATTTACAATGGCACATGTCATTGCAAGCTTGGAAAAACCGGCCTTGGTCATCGCTCCGAATAAAACCCTTGCCGCACAGCTTTATAATGAATTCAGGATCCTCTTTCCTGAAAATGCTGTGGAATATTTTGTGAGCTACTATGATTACTACCAGCCCGAAGCATACATCCCTTCGAGCGACACGTATATTCAAAAAGACTCTTCTATCAACGAAATGATCGACAAGCTTCGTCATTCCTCCACACGATCGGTATTGTCCCGCCGGGATGTGATTGTGGTGGCAAGCGTATCGTGCATATTCGGTCTCGGCGCCCCTGAAGAGTATTTGGCCATGCGTGTTGACCTGGAAAAAAATATGGTGCTCGAACGGGACCGATTCCTTGCGGAACTGGTGGCCATGCATTATGAAAGAAACGACGTCGATTTTTATAGAGGTATTTTTAGGGTCAGGGGAGATCGGGTCGAAATTTTTCCGTCATATGAAGAAGACAATGCGCTTCGTATTGAATTTTTTGGAGACGAGTTAGAATCGATTTCCGAGATTGACCCCTTAAGAGGTATTGTCAACAAACACTTGAACCGTATTACCATTTATCCGGCCAGCCATTACGTGACCCAAAAAAGAATTCTTAAAAGAGCCGTTGAAACCATCACAACTGAATTGACACGGAGGATCGACTATTTCAGGGATGAAAATAAACTGATCGAAGCACAAAGAATTGAAGAAAGGACAAACTTTGATTTGGAAATGATGCAGGAACTGGGATACTGTAATGGAATCGAAAATTATTCCCGCCATCTAACGCAAAGAGCGCCCGGAGAACCACCACCGACACTTTTGGATTATTTTTCAAATGATTTTTTGATGTTTATTGATGAAAGCCATATCTCCATTCCTCAACTTCGAGCCATGTACAAAGGGGATAGCTCGCGTAAAAGAACCCTTGTTGAATATGGATTCAGGCTGCCGTCGGCTTTGGATAATCGTCCATTGACATTTGAAGAATTTGAGTCAAAAGTATCGCAGGTTGTTTATGTTTCAGCAACGCCTTCCGACTATGAAATTTCAAAAGCAAAAAATGGACTCGTCGAGCAGATTGTGAGACCCACCGGGCTGATCGATCCGATGATTGAGGTGAGAAAAGCCAAATACCAGGTTGACGATCTATTGGAGGAAATTCAACACCGACTGGATATGAATGAACGGGTGTTGGTCACCACACTGACAAAGCGTATGGCTGAAGATCTCACAGAATATTATTCGGATATGGGGATAAAGGTTCAGTATCTTCATTCAGATATCGGCACTCTCGAACGAATGGACATCATCCACAATTTAAGAAAAGGAGAATTCGATGTGCTCATTGGAATCAATCTCCTTCGTGAAGGGCTCGACATTCCTGAGGTCTCACTGGTGGCCATACTCGATGCCGATAAAGAGGGTTTTTTACGTTCAACCCGGTCGCTGATCCAGACCTGCGGCCGCGCTTCCAGAAATGTCAGAGGACAGGTGATTATGTATGCCGATTTCGTGACTCGATCCATGCAGCAGGCCATTGACGAAACAAACCGGCGCCGAAATATTCAAAAACTTTACAATAAACAGCATTCGATTATACCGACAAGCATAGAAAAAAAGATTACACCTGTCTTTGAGAAGGTGGCTGAGTTTAATGATAAAACAAAAGACAGGGTGGCAGAAACACTTGCTAAATATGAATCTGTAGAAAATCTTGATATTATCATCAGAAATCTTGAAAGAGAGATGAAACAGGCTGCAGAAGAGTTAGAATTTGAAAAGGCTGCTGAAATTCGGGATCAAATCCAAGCCATGAAGGAAATGATTGTCTTTGAATTTTGAACTCAGTTGCGTCCTCATATTTTAATGCAATTTCAATTGTTTCACAAATCGTAAAATATCGGGTCAAATAACGAAAGAAATGACATCGAAAATAACAAAATCTGAATTAACATCTGCCAACGAGGATCCAGCATCCAGTGTCAAAGATAAATTGGCCAAGGTTTCTTCCCAGCCCGGTGTGTATCTCATGAAAGACACCCATGGAAAAGTGATATATGTGGGTAAAGCCAGAAGCTTGAAAAAACGGTTGGCTTCATACTTTTCACGCATTGGGAGCAGAACATCACGAATGGACATGAAAACAAAAATCCTTATTCGAAATATATCGGACTTTGATACAATTATCACCGATAGTGAAAAAGAAGCCCTGATTCTTGAATCAAACCTTATCAAACGTTACAAACCTCGCTATAATGTTATTTTAAAAGACGACAAAAGATACCCCTCGCTACGGTTGGACATCAAAGATCCATATCCAAACCTTTCCGTGGTCAGAAAAATATCTAAAGACGGTGCCCTCTATTTTGGTCCGTTTTCTTCTTCAGTCGCTGTTCAAAAAACACTCAAGATCATCCATAAAACGTTCAGGCTTAGAAAGTGTAAGCAAAAGGATTTTAATCGTCGTATAAGACCCTGTCTCAACTACCAAATAGCATCATGTCTTGGGCCGTGCTGCCTTGAGGTGGATAATAAAATCTATGATGACATTGTAAAAGAGGTTGTTTTATTTTTAAAAGGAAGAACCCCCGATCTGATAAAGAAAATAAAACAAGAGATGATTTCCGCTGCGAATGTGCATGATTATGAAAAAGCGGCGGTTTTGAGGGACAAAATGTTTGCACTTGAGCAGACGCTTGAAAAACAAGTGGCGGTTACGAATGATTTTAAAGACCGGGACGTACTCGGAATTGCACGATCTAATGAGAATACTATGTTTACGATTCTTTTTATCCGCAGCGGATTTCTTATTGGGACACGAAATTTCAAGTTTTCTAAGACGATGTCAACAGACCCCGAAATGATTGGCGAATTTATTCGACAATATTACGATACAACACGTTTTGTTCCAAAAGAGATCCTGGCACCAAAACCACTTGAAGACGCATTTTTAACAGAAGAAATACTTAGTACAATCAAAGGACAAAAGGTTAAAATTTTATCACCCAAACGGGGTGAAAAGGTCCGCCTTGTTAAGATGGCATGTCAAAATGCAAAAAACAGCCTACGAGAGCTCATTGCCGAGGTTTCAAAAGACACCCAACTTCTTGCTTGCCTCCAGCAGCGGTTGAAGATGGACAGAATGCCGTTTCGGATTGAATGCTTTGATAATTCCAGCATTTCAGGAAGAGATGCTGTTTCCTCTATGGTTGTTTTTGAAAAAGGAAAGCCGAATAAATCTTTATATCGAAAATACAGACTCAAAACAGCTATAGCAAAGGACGACTATGCCTGTATGGCTGAAGTCCTTAACAGGAGATATGGTAAAGGCAAAACATCAGAACCCTATCCCGATATCCTCATGGTCGACGGTGGCAAAGGACAGCTAAGCATAGCGGTTTCAGTCCTAACGTCTTTAAAACTGGAAAAAAAAATTCAACTCATCAGTATTGCAAAACGAAATGATAAAAAAGGGGAAACACAGGACAAAATCTATAAACCCGGACAGGCTAATCCTGTAAATTTGGGCAGGGAAGGGGACCTGATTCTATTTTTAGAAAGGATAAGAGATGAAGCCCATCGTTTTGCCATTTCGTTTCACCGTAAGCGGCGGATCAAGACATTGATGCATTCTTCCCTTGATTCAA
>JAOUGB010000364.1 GCA_029857875.1 Desulfobacteraceae bacterium
CGAAAAAGGCGCTCTGCTCTATACATTGGAAAGTCAGCCGTTTGAGGCCGATGTTGCTGCAAAAATGAGCCGGGTCGCGGAAGCAAACACGAGGCGGGCGAAAGCCAAAAGTGATTTGGACAGGATCGAGCCCCTTGCAAAGGAGAAGGCGGTCAGTGAGAGTGATTTGGATTCCGCCGTAGCCCAGCATGATGCTTCCATCGAATCGGTGAAAGCCGCCAAGGCAAATCTCAGGGCCAGCAACATCCAACTCGGTTATACCAAGATTTATTCGCCTATTTCCGGAATTATCGGAAAAACAAAAGCTAAAGTAGGGGATTTTGTCGGTCGAAGTCCCAATCCGGTAATTTTGAATACGGTTTCACGAATCGACACCGTTCTCGTGGAGTTTTTTATTACAGAAAGGCAATATCTTCAGGTGGCCCGGGAATTTTCATCGAAGGTCGAATCGGCTGCTCGGAAATCCAGAAAAGAAAATCTGGAACTGATTCTGGCAGACGGATCTTTGTACGAACACAAAGGCAAACCAGAGTTTATTGACCGAAACGTGGATCCCACCACCGGCGCCATACTGGTTCAAGCCTCTTTTCCCAACCCCCAGGAATTGTTACGCCCCGGACAATTTGCCAAGGTAAAGGCGCTGGTTAATATTGTTAAGGAAGGCATCCTGATTCCGCAAAGATGTGTTGTGGAATTGCAGGGGCTATACAGTGTCTATGTCGTTGGCGATGGTGATAAGATTCAGACAAGAAGTGTAAAAGTAGGTCCGAAGATCAAACAATTCTGGCTGATCACCGAAGGGTTAAAACCGGGTGAACACGTCGTGTACGAAGGTTTACAGAGAGTCAAGGACGGGACGGTCGTGAAACCCACAATAAAAGAAATCGAATCCACAGACCAAGAGAGCACGTAATCAGATATGGGTAATTTTTTTGTAAGACGGCCCATTGTGGCCATGGTCATCGCCATTTTCATGGTCATCGTAGGGGTTGTATTTCTGAAAGGGCTTCCCACAGAGCAATATCCCAACATCACACCGCCGGTGGTGGAAGTTCGGGCCACCTATACCGGAGCTAATGCCGTCAGTGTGGAACAGTCGGTGGCCACACCGCTGGAGCAGCAGGTCAATGGTGTGGACAATATGATCTATATGAAATCCATCAACGCAAATGACGGCACCATGACCATTCAGGTGTCGTTTGAGATCGGCACCGATCCGGACATGAACACTGTTTTTACCCAAAACCGGGTCGCCGCCGCAACAGCCAAGCTCCCTGAAGAAGTCAAAAGATTAGGGGTGACCACAGAAAAATCCCTTCCGAATATATTGATGTTGGTAACGCTAACATCAGAAGACGGCAGATATGACCAGAATTTTCTTGGAAACTATTCATTGATCAACATTAAAGATATTCTGGCCCGTATAAAAGGTATCGGTCGCGTGAACGTAATCGGTGCCAGTGATTATTCCATGCGCATATGGATAGAGCCCGACCGATTGGCCCATCTGGGTATAACGGTGCCCGAGATCGTGAATGCCATCCGGGAGCAAAGTGTCATTGTGCCGGGAGGTAAATTCGGTGCAGAGCCCGCCCCTCCGGGGACGGAATTTACCTACACGGTCAGATTGCCGGATCGCCTGCAATCTGAAAAAGAATTCAGTGAAATTGTCATCAGAACCACCGAGGGGGGGTCTCAGGTAAAGATCAAAGACATCGCCCGTGTCGAGTTGGGCGTTGAGACTTACAATGCATTTACCCGATTAAATGAAAAAGAATGCTCCATGATCGCCCTGTATCAGGCGCCCGGTTCCAATGCCGTGGAACTGGCCCAAGAGATCAGAAAGACCATGGAGGAACTATCCAAATCTTTTCCGGAGAGCATCCGATATGATGTATCTCTGGATACCACGTTGGCCATCACGGCAGGTATCGATGAAATCATAGAAACTCTGTTCATTGCCCTGGCGTTGGTTATTCTGGTGGTTTTCATTTTTATTCAAGACTGGCGGGCGGCACTGATTCCCACCATTGCCATACCCGTTTCTCTCATCGGCGCGTTTATTGTATTTCCATTGATCGGTTTCACCGTCAATGTCCTCTCGCTTCTGGGCCTGGTCCTGGCCATCGGTATTGTTGTTGACGATGCCATTGTGGTGGTGGAAGCCGTCCAGGTCAATATTGAAAACGGTATGAATCCACAAGAGGCCACCGTTCATGCGATGAATGAAGTCACTGCGCCGGTCATTGCAACCACATTGGTTTTGGTGGCAGTGTTTATCCCGGTGGCTGTCATGGGAGGAATAACGGGAAGATTATATCAACAGTTTGCCATTACGGTTGCCGTTTCGGTGGTTTTCTCATCAGTAAACGCTTTAACCTTAAGTCCCGCCCTGTGCTCTTTGCTGCTTCGAAAGCAGAAACCGTACGGCGGTCCTTTGGGCATGTTCTTTCGTCTTTTTAACAAAGCCTTTGACAGGTCCACCGGGGCTTATATGGGGGTTACCCGTATCGTGGCGGGCAAAATAGTTAGAGGATTGATATTTATCCTTGTCGTGACCATTGGCATGGGTTTTATAGGGAAAAAGGTTCCGGGCGGATTTATGCCCGAAGAAGACATGGGGTATCTTTTGGTAAACATACAATTGCCGGATGCCGCATCCCTGCAACGATCCGACGCGGTTGCCAAAAAAGTCGAAAAAATTATCAGAAAATATAATGAAGTGGAACATATCACCACTGCAACGGGATTCAGTCTGCTTTCAAACAGCATGTCCTCCAATGCTGCCTTTATTTTTGTTTCCCTTAAGGATTGGGGTGAACGGGAGAAAACCGCAAAGGACATCGTTAGACGATTAAACGTTGATTTTCATTTGGCGATTAATGAAGCGCAGGTGTTTGCCTTTGGCCCACCGGCAATCCCCGGATTGGGGAGTGGTTCCGGATTTACCCTGATGATTCAGGACAAAGGGGGGAATACACCCGATTATCTGGCCAAACAGACGGTAAACTTTGTTCAGGCTGCCATGAAACGACCTGAAATCGGTGGTATATTTACAACGTTTCGAGCAACCGTTCCCCAGCGATATATGGAAATCGACAGGGATAAAGTCCTTAAAGCAGGGATTTCTCTAAATGATATATATACCACCGTCGGCGCCTTTCTGGGCGGTTCCTATGTAAATGATTTCAACAGATTCGGAAGGCTTTACAGAGCCTATATTCAGGCAGAACCCAAGTACAGACAAAATGAAGACCAGATAAATCTTTTTTTCGTTAAAAATAAAGAAAACAAAAGCGTTCCTTTAGCGGCATTTGTCGATATCCAAGAAATTGTCGGGCCGGATTATACCAATCGATTTAATTTGTACAGAGCCATAGAGCTCAGTGGGGGGCCGGCACCCGGATATACTTCGGTCCAGGCATTGGACGCACTTGAAGACGTAGCCGGGGAGATTCTTCCCGCGGACATGGGCTTCGAGTGGAGCAACATGTCGTATCAGGAAAAGAAGGCTTCCGGAACGGGTTCCATAGTCTTCGCGTTTTCATTATTGTTCGTATTTCTTATTCTCGCCGCCCAATATGAAAGCTGGTCCTTGCCCTTTAGTATCCTCTTGGGGACACCCTTTGCAATCTTTGGTGCATTCATTGCATTATTTATTTCCCGGCAGTTCAGTCAAAGCTATGAACTCAATGTTTTTGCCCAGATCGCACTGGTGATGCTCATCGCCATGGCGGCCAAAAATGCCATTCTGATC
>JAOUGB010000365.1 GCA_029857875.1 Desulfobacteraceae bacterium
TTGTGCTGGATAATCTTTTCCGCTGCCTCTTTTCTCTCGGTAATATCGCGAAACGCGATACCCACGGCAATAACATGTCTTTCAGCATTTCTTATGGGGGAAAAGACAGATTCATTGTAAACGGTTTTGCCGTTCACAAAAACAGCATCTTCGGCCCTCAATCCTTCACCCTTTTCAAAGACCTTATCGATGCGTTGAACCCAGGAATTCGCAAGATCCGGTATATGGTCCAAAACGTTTTGTATATTCTTGCCCGATATATTATCGTGCGCCGTTAATAAATGATGTGTTGCAGCCTGATTCGCAAACAGGCAGTTGTATTTCCTGTCCCAAACCAGAATGCAGTCCGATGTCGATTCAAAGATGGCCCGAAATCGTGCTTCACTCTCTTTTAAAGCTGTTTCACGTTTTTTTAAAGAAGAGGCCATTTCGTCGAAGGCCAATGTTAGATCACGAACCTCATCACTTCCATTGGGAGAAATGTGTGTTTGCCAGTTTCCTTTTGCCAAACTCTTAGCCGCTAGGCTCAATGCTTCAATAGGGTGGGTAATTCTTTTGGCCACCGACAAATAAATCACCATAACGAGCAAGATAGAGACCATGGCAATTGCGACAAAAAACCATCGAAGGTATTTTAGCGAAGATAGAATATGAACCTTTGGGACGACCATTGCCATGGAATAATTGGCCGATCGCACGGGTGCAAATATGATGGCCATCTCCTGACCAAGTTCCGGATCGGTAAAGAAAGCAAAGCCCTCTCGACCTTGGATCATTTCTTTGCCGGCCAGAGCCAGTTCTTTGGATGGCTCCTCGGTAATCTTCATCCGCACGGCGACCTTTTCGCCGATCTCATTGAGAATGGGTGTGCCATTATTGTTCAGTTTGAGATGTATGGCTTTTTCAGGATCCCAATGATACACGTAAATACCATTTTGTTCGACCAGGCACACTTTGGCCAAATTTCCGAAATATTTGAGAATGTCGTCTTGAACGTCGTTGATCAGCGATTCGATAACATCCCATTGGATTGTTCCGCCCACCATGCCCAGGATCTTGTTGCCGGACTCGGATAAAATAGTGGCACCGACCACCACCTGACGGACACCGGTGGTGTATGAGATGATGGGATCTGATACATAGGTCCGTGCATCGGCCATGGGATTGTTGCCCACCAGGTATTGCCAGTAAATACGTTTGGCGATGGATTTCAGCTTGGCTTTTGGGTTTGCATCGTCAAAACTGGCCAATCCGCCATAGGCTGGATTGCCTCCGGATGTCACATAAAAATTGGAGTTTGGCGCTCCCAGAAAGAGCTTCTCATACGCTCCATTATGGCGCTTAAACTCCTTATGCAAAAAAGGTCCGATTCTCTGCCAGTCCATGGTGCGTATCAGTGAAGTGTTGGCGTAAGCGGAAACCTCAGAAACACGCTGTGCGAAGTATCCCGAGAGTTTTTCCGCCCCAGCCCGAAGATAACCCTGAGCCGAATCGATATACAGATTGCGGAATTGCCCGGTGATATACCAAAGGGATACCGTTGTTAAAATTACAAGCGGCAATAGGACCGTACACAAGGTGGTCGATATGAGTTTTTTGCTCAGTTTCATATGGTTATAACAAATGGATAATGTCAAAAAGTTGAATCCATCGATTGTTTTAAATAAAGAGACTTTGCTCAGATTGAAATAAGCAATAAGTGTGCCGGATTTTTATAAAGAAAGAAATGATTAAAATTTAGTAAAATGAAATGGTTATTGGGCAGTGTGAGTCGATTTTGTGATAAAAAATTGACAAAGATGGGTGATGGTTGTCAAAATGTTGACTTGAATAGGGGCAGTTGGCGGTACATAACAACCAGCCTGAAGTCGGTTGTAAGTATGGTGTGTTAACCCCAAGGAAGGGTTGCATTATGCCACCCTGCTACGGCAGGTAGGAAGCCTAACCGGAAAATGGCTATTTAGTTTTATCAAGTTTGGACGATATCACAACCTCTGATCTTACTGTTAAGACTTTGGATACATTGCAGAAATCAAAAGTGTGGATAATAAACAAAGCAGGGCCATTTCTGACCCTGCCTACAGAAATTTATGGACTAAGATGGTCTAATAGGTATCCTGTAATTGTAAGATATACCTGAGAACCAACAAACTGTGCATTAAATACTACATCAGCCCCGGGAGAGAAGGGGATTCCAGAAGTTAAATTAAATAATCCACCGGTATTGCCAGCAACAAAAAGAGAACGAATTTTCATAACTGAATCTTCCTTAACAGAGAGATAGATATTTTGGGAAGTGGGGACGGAGGTTGCAATTATGTCTGTAAGAATAAATTCTTTATCTGTGGGAACGGTCATTATAACCTATAAATCTTCCTCTTTTTCCTTTACTTTCTCTATTTCCCCTTTAATTTCTTCTTCCTTTCCTTCTCTAATGGTGATCTTGCCTGCAGCGATTTCACGCAGAGCAACCACAATGTCTTCATTTTTTGGCGAACTGACCAGATATTTAGACCCTTCACGAATCTGTCTTACACGTTTGACCGCCATGTTTACCAGTAAGAATCGGTTTTCTACCCGCTTTAAGCAATCTTCTATGGTTATACGTGCCACAAAAAAACCTCCGTTTACAATATTTGTATTAAGGCTTTTTATGTTAAGACACTTTGCATTATTTCCCCAATAATGGGTTTTGCTTTGTATCGTAATTACCGAAAGATTTTTTTAAAAAATAATGAGAAATGAAGTCAGCACAATAAAAAGTGTTACACAATAGAAATTGAATTGAGATGGAAGATTAATTTCAAAAGAAAATCTATTTTAACAGACTATGTTAGAACTTTAATTTTGTCAATAGAATAAAGATTTTAAATAGTTATATTACTTTATGGCATTGAATGTTGAAATGAATCGAATGAAACAAGAGGTTTGCTCGATTTATTAAGCTGAATTTCGCTATTTCCAATGTTGTGTTATCTTGCCAGTCTAGCAATCTGAATCAACTCTAACTTTTTTACATATATCATCAAAACGAAAAGAGCAAACCATGAAAAAATGATTTGCCCCTTCGAAAAAACGATATCACAAAAATTTTGAAGCTCTGATATTTACGCTTTCATTGCAGTAACATGCAATCGGGACTCGTTACGGCTTTGTTGGAGATATATGTACATTAAGTTTTAAGTAAGGATGTTGTCATGGTAGATATCTGCACCTTACTGAACAGTGCAATGTTTTGGTACTGTTGATTTAATTGACTTCCTAAAGTTAATATCTCACAAACACAACCCCTCTATTAACAGAGTGCATGAGGCCTGCATCCTATCACGATGCTGCCTCTTTTCATAATACGGAACGCCTTTTACTCTATCCGCCACAAGATTATAGATTTCTTGAAACGTGATTTGCTTGTCATTGTTAAAATCAGCATCCCCAATTACAGCCTTCAAAGAGAAGTAAGTTAGCATGCTATGCTGTTTTTCAGGGTATCAACTATTTTCTCAAGACCTAACACATTTCAAGAAAATATCTATTATCCCTCCGCCTCTTTTTCAAGTTCATCCAGTCTGTCAGGATCCGAAACAGCAATGTCCACAAGGCTCTTGGGGATGGAACTCTGTTCGCACATAACTCTGATTTCTTTCTCCTGATCGCTAAATTCCATGATTTCGCGAATGGACTCGATGTATTCGAGCATCTCATCCGGCGGAATTTCTTCCAATTTAGGTCCTGCAGCCTCTTCCT
>JAOUGB010000366.1 GCA_029857875.1 Desulfobacteraceae bacterium
ATTTTCTCTAATTTTAAAAGTCATTCCTGATTCACATTGCCATGAACAGGCATTTTGAATAACTGATAAAAGTGATGTTATGACACTAAATAAATCAGACTTTCTAATTATCGGAAGCGGCATCGCCGGTCTTACCTTTGCCCTTAAAGTGGCCGAGTTCGGTGACGTAGCTTTGGTCACCAAAAAAGGGATCATGGACAGCAACACCTCCCATGCCCAAGGTGGAATCGCTTCGGTTTTTGGCAAGCTGGATTCATTTGATCTTCATATTCAAGATACGCTGGCTTCCGGAGACGGGCTTTGTAACCGGGATGTTGTTGAAATGGTGGTTAAAAACGGTCCCGACAGGATCCGTGAATTGATCGATCTGGGGGTACATTTCAACCTCAGAGCAGGTCAGCCATCATCCCCTGAATCGCCCGGCGTTGAGCCTGATTTGGACTTGGGACGTGAAGGCGGTCATTCTCAAAAGAGGATTGTCCATGCCCATGACATGACCGGAAAGGAAGTCGAAAGCGTCCTGGTCGAGCATGTAAAAAATAACCGTCGAATCCACCTGTTTGAAAACCACATCGCCATTGATCTCATTACCATTTCAACCCGCATGAAAAGAGGTATAATCACCACGACCCATGAAGACTACTGCTGCGGCGCATATGTTCTGGATCAGCAGACCAATCAGGTCAAAACTTTCTGTGCCAAGGTCACGTTGCTTGCCACCGGCGGCGCCGGAAAGGTTTATCTTTATACCAGCAATCCGGATATCGCCACGGGGGACGGGATTGCCATGGCTTACCGTGCCGGGGCTACAGTAGCCAACCTCGAATTTGTCCAGTTTCATCCAACATGTCTGTATCACCCTGAAGCCAAAAACTTTTTGATTTCAGAGGCCTTAAGGGGAGAAGGCGCAATACTGCTTGATGCTTCCGGCGACCCTTTTATGGAAAAATATGATGCTCAAAAGGATCTCGCATGCCGCGATGTGGTTGCCCGGGCCATAGATGCAGAACTCAAAAAAAGCGGAACAGATTTTGTGTCTCTTGACATTTCTCATAAAAATCCCGATTTCATCAAGGAACGTTTCCCAAATTTATATGAAAAGTGCCTCACTTTTGGTTTTGATATGACAAAGGAACCGCTCCCGGTTGTTCCTGCAGCCCATTATATGTGCGGGGGCATTGCAACCGATATGCACGGTAAAACGGATTTGCATCGACTCTACGCCATCGGCGAAACAGCCTGTACTGGATTGCACGGGGCCAACAGACTTGCAAGTAATTCTTTGATCGAAGCTCTGGTTTACTCACATTTGGCCGCCCGGCAGGCTGTCAAAGATATCGATACACTGGATTTTAGCCTTACCCCGGACCCTCCGGCATGGGATGAAGTCGGAACCACAGACAGTGATGAAGTCATTATGGTTTCTCAGAACTGGGATGAAATCCGGCGATTCATGTGGAATTATGTTGGAATCGTCCGATCGAATAAGCGATTGGAAAGGGCAAAACGACGCATTGAAATCATCCAGCAAGAAATCCGGGAATATTATTGGGACTTCAAAGTTTCCGCAGATCTTATCGAGCTTCGGAATATCGCGATGGTGGCGGAACTGATTATCAGGTGCGCAAGACATCGAAAAGAAAGTCGGGGACTTCACTACAACATTGAATTCCCATACCGGGACGATAAACGATGGCAAAAAGATACGATTCTCCGGCGATCATTTCTGGGATAGCTTGTATGACATTTATACCTACCCGCCGCCTATCCTCTTATTCATTATTTCTCAAGCTTCGAATCCTTAAATTCTGTTGAAGTCTTGTCTGATTTTAATCTTAAATTTTCATTGACAACCAGTGTTTCTGTATTAGTTTAGTGACAATCCCATGCTTATTTATTGATACTGTTTAAGAAACGTCCGGCAAATTACCAGGTAAATAAATGACAACCAAAAGAGATTACTACGAAGTTTTAGGCGTAGACCGTAATGCCAGTGAAAGTGACCTAAAAGCCAGTTATCGAAAACTGGCCTTGAAATACCACCCCGATCGAAATCCCGGCGATAAAGAAGGAGAAGAAAAGTTTAAAGAGGCTTCCGTGGCTTATGAGGTCCTTCGGGATCCCCAAAAGCGAAATATCTATGACCAGTTTGGCCACCAAGGGCTTGAAGGGTCTGGTTTTTCAGGATTCAGCGGTTTTGACGATATTTTTTCGAGTTTTGGCGGAATTTTTGAAGAATTTTTTGGATTCAGCAGTGGACGGCGTTCAAGAAGCAGAACCCAAAGGGGTGCTGATCTTCGCTACGATCTGACGCTCAGTTTTATGGAAGCCGCTTTTGGAACGGAAACAGAGATTAATTTAGAAAAGATGGAGATCTGCTCGTCCTGCGAGGGGACGAAATGCGAACCGGGCACCCATCCAGATACCTGCTGGCAGTGCAACGGTACGGGCCAGGTTTCCAGCAATCAGGGATTTTTTACTGTAAGAACGACATGTTATCAATGTAACGGCAACGGCCAAACCATACCACATCCTTGTACGAACTGCAAGAGCACCGGCCAGATCAGGGTCAGTAAAAAGGTGACTGTAAAAATTCCTGCCGGTGTTGATAACGGATCTAGACTTAGGCTGACCGGAGAAGGTGAGACTGGTACATACGGGGGTCCTCCCGGGGATCTTTATGTATTTATCCATGTTGAACCCCACGATTTTTTTGAACGTGACAATACAAACGTCGTCTGTCAGGTGAACATTTCCTTTGTACAGGCAGCCCTTGGGGATACCATAGCGGTACCCACCTTAAACGGCAACAAGCAGCTTAAAATTCCAAAAGGCACCCAGCCTGGTGATCTTTTCCGTTTTCGCGGTGAGGGAATCCCTTCTCTTAGAAGCGGCAAACGGGGAGATGAAATCATTCAGATCTTAATAAAAACACCCACTCATCTGAATAAAAAACAGGAAGCACTGCTCAAAGATTTTACCAAAATTGAACAAAACAAGATCCCGAATAAATTAAAAAATATCCTTAAAAGCGGCTTTGACAAAGCATCCAACTAAAGGAGATTGAGGCGTAATGTATGAATTAAAAGTGGTGACCCATTTTGCAGCCGCCCATCAGCTTAAAATGGTTGCCAAAAAATGTGAAAACCTTCACGGACACAACTGGAAGATCGAAATCTGTGTTGCCGGAAAAGATCTCAATAAGGCCGGGGTATTGATTGACTTTGGAGAATTAAAGCAGCATGTCTCGATCATTATTGCAAAGCTGGATCACAAATTTTTAAATGAGCTCGATGACTTCAAAGATGATTATCCGCCGTCTTCGGAGAATATCGCCCACCATATTGCCACAACCCTTCAACCCATGATCGACAGTCTCAATATTAAAGTGACGCGGGTTACCGCCTGGGAGTCTGAAAACGCCTGCGCGACCTATATCGTGCCTTAAATATTCCACTCAGGACAGTTCGTCATTTTATTCGTTACCATTTTTTCAAGTTTAATACTTTTAATTATCAATTTGATTTTTCAAACTGTTCCATGAGCTCATCCCGGGTAATAATGGCAGAAACTTCTTTGACATGTTGGCGAATATTCTCCAGCCCACCCTCCTGACGGTCAACCAAGATGACCGCTTTGACAACATTCAGCCCCTCAGAACCGGCCCGTTCGATTGCCTTGATGGTGGACCCGCCGGTGGTTGCAACATCGTCAATGATGACCACCCGC
>JAOUGB010000367.1 GCA_029857875.1 Desulfobacteraceae bacterium
GTGAACATGTATAGGTGAAAAATGCAAAAGGAACCCCATACCTCATGGACAAATTACTATTTATTGATGACGAAGAAGGCATCCGACGGTCCGTTGTTCGCGCCCTAAAAAACGAACCTTATGAAACCTATACCGCTGAAAACGGTGATATCGGTATAGCGTTCGTCAAAAAGAATCTTTTTGAAGTTGCAACGGTCATTTCAGATTATAAGATGCCCGGATTGAATGGCCTTGAAACGCTTTCCGCGATTGGGTCCATGAATCCGGAAATCACTCGAATCATACTCACCGGATATACGACCATGGAAGCGGCGATTCAGGCCACAAATGAAGGGATTGACGGTTTTTTGACCAAACCGTTTGACAATGTGGAACTCAGGGCCAAAATTCGTACAATCAATGTGCGGAAGCGTTTAAAACAGTTTGTGTCCGAGCAGGTGTACAAAAAGATTGAAAACGCGCAGGGAGTCCTGAAACCGTCATTTCATGAGGTGTCGATCCTTTTTTCCGATATTCGTGGTTTTACTCGGATGTCCCAGCATGTTCCACCAGACAAACTCGCGTCTTTTTTAAACAATGACTATTTTGCGCCGCTGGGAGAGATTGTCTATAAGTTTAATGGCGTCGTGGACAAGCATATCGGTGACAGTATTATGGTGGTTTTCGGCTCCCCTGTTGCGCATGATGATCATGCGATCCATGCGGTAAAAACGGCTATGGCCATGCAGAGAAAAGCAATGGAAATTGATAAGAGACTTCATGAAAAAAATGGGTTGAGGCTTAAAATCGGAATCGGCGTATCAACGGGGAAGGTATTTTCAGGTATTTTAGGTTCATTGAGAATCAAGGAGTATACCTCCGTAGGTATGCCGGTCAATATTGCCGCAAGACTCCAAGGCATCGCAAATGGCGGCGAAATCCTTATCAGTAATAAGACGTTTGAAAAGCTCTCGGATAAAATAGACGTTGAAGCCCTGCCACCGGTGACCGTTAAGGGTATCAATGAACCGATTAGCATTTACAAAGTAAAAGTATAGTTTTTTCATTTCAATTGGAATTGTATCTTCAAACTTACCATGGTATTATTTTTTTAAGTTAGTCGATCTTCCTATATTTTTTTTAAGACGATATGGATTCCAATCTTTGCAGGTTAAAAGAACAGGGGTTTTCTCAAGGGGACTGTCTGGTCGAGGTCAGCGGAAAGCATTCACCGGCTTGCCAGGTGACATTAAAATATAAAAACCACAAGCCGTATCGACTGATCACCGCCATTCATCTGTCGCGCCCTGAAAACTATCTTTCTATTTATCAGTCGGGATGTAACTTTTCGTGCCGCAAATGCCATTCCTGGTATTTCAGTAAAGTAAAGAACGGCAGCTGGTATTCTCCGGATGATATTTTAAGAGAAGCCATTGATTATGAAAAGTCGGTGACCCTGATAGAACCTCGTGAAAAAGCAACTGCCTGGCATGCCCATGATACCTGTCGATGCTGTGGGAGCTGCATCCTTTACGGAAAGCGATCCAGTTCTTGTCCTGGAATACTCAATCCTGAATCCATTGCATTAGGTCCCCAGGGGTTTGGTCCTGTAAGAAATATTGTAGGGTTTACCGGCGGCGATTTGACCTGCAATCCCGAATTCTATGGAGAATGTGCACAGCTTATTCATAAGCACACTCGACTATGGGTGCTCATCGAAACCAATGGTTACGGGCTTACACTGGACAACCTCGATTATTTAAAAAATTCAGGTGTGGATGCCTTTTGGCTCGATATTAAAGCATATGACGATGATAAGCACAAATGGCTAACCGGATGTTCCAATGAAAATATACTGAAGTTGCCAAAAGAAATCCTCGAGCGTGGATTTGTCTTGGAAGTCTTGTCCCTTTTTATCCCCGGTTTGGTCGAAAGCGATGAGCTTGAGAGCATTGCACAGAGCCTCTTCGCAGTTGATGCTTCTATTCCGTTTACCATTTTGGCCTTTTTTCCTGAATATCGCATGAAGGCGTATAAAAGTCCTTCCGTCACGGAAATGATAGAAGCGTATCACCGGGTTAAGGCAACCGGACTCAAGAATATCCGACTCGGAAATGTAGGGGTATTTGCACGTTCTGAAGAAGATCAAAAATATTTGATGGATAATGTGGATGAAGGTGTGTACTGATATAACACCGTTTTTTTCTAAAAAAATTATATATTGCTCAAGCTACTTTAAGAAACTCTACATCTTTAATCTGGAAGTTGAATGTCAGTGTCTCGCAGATTCTATCCAAATTATCTTTAAGGGCCTTTTTCCTGAAATTTCCTGTCAGGCGATCTTCAGCCAGTGCTTTCGCCATAACTGAAAGAAGCTGAACTCTTTGATGAAACACATACTCTTCTTCTGTCTTACCTTCGGAAGCAATACCCGACGGCGTTTTTAAATCGTGGTTCCTGACAAAGACTGTATCGCTGACCAATTTCAGGGAATGATAAAAAACGTGGTGGGCGTTTTCGATGATGGCGGATTTTCGATACTTTCCAATGGGAAAGTCTTTTAAATAAGCCCTGGCCATGATAATAAGAAGTTTCAAGCGTGATAAAAAAATGTCTTCATCTGACATTGCTCTCATCTCTCCGGACGTCGGCCCCAATTTAATCATAATTTATCCCTTCAGGCATTAGTTTTCGTCAGCCAATAGCTTAGTGCCCATCCATAAATGGTCTTTTTGCCCAATCTCTGTGTTATGCTCAAAAAATAAACCTTGGAATATCAATTATATGCCTGTGGTTATTTTTTTTGCATGCCTTGATCTTGAACAAAAATCCTCATTTATGGATGGCCACTATCTAAGGATTTTGGTTTTTTTGTGCTTTAAATAAATTTAATTATTTAGCTTTATGCAATAATTATGCAATATCAGATGGTTATATTTAAAATGATAAATATGTTAAAGATATTAAACAGTTACATCAATTAGGGAGGAAATACAGCATGTCTAAATCACATAAAATACTATGTAATTGTGGGGTAAATTACATAAAGAACTATTACATTATTTACACAGTATCGCAAATCAATTCAAATGCTTAAATGCCACATTGTGGTGGCAAATGTTTATAATTGCGATTCAATCGGCCATATACGCATAAAACCGATACCAAACCGGCGCCAAAAACTTTGTGTGGGACTCATGGGTACACACAACCTGTTCCTCCGTTTCCCAATCCACCGATGATTTCGTATAAAAGCGCTTTGACACAATATTTGATTAAACTGATCATAAAAAATTTACGACGGGTAAATCGCTCCCTATTTTTTAAAAGTAACAAACCAAATCTGTTCTCGAGAATTTTATTTAACCATAGTCAATTCAACTCTGCGGTTTTTGTACGGCCTTCTTTCGTATCATTACTGGCTGCCAGCTTCGTAAAACCAAACCCCTTCGTAGAGAGTCGCTTGGGGTCGATCCCCCTGATCACGATATGATTATTTCTCCTTATGCTCATACATATGAACGTTGCGTTGAGGGAAGGGAATGCTTATCCCTTCAGAATCGAAACTCTTCTTTATATTCTCGGTTAGGTCAAAATAGATATCCCAATATTCATCGGACTTAACCCATGTATTAGCGCGGATATTATTTTTTATTTCAATTATCAATAGAGAAATCTTGACGCATTTAGACCGATGGCTTGATGACGTCAAGTGTGAGCTTAGTATTAACGGTCTTCTTCG
>JAOUGB010000368.1 GCA_029857875.1 Desulfobacteraceae bacterium
TTTATATTCAGGAGGTCCTATTTCCTCAATAAGCGCATTCATGTCATTCACTTCTTTGAGAAACGGCCGATTGCAGACCGTGCAGATGGCAGTCAGGCGAAGCCTTCGAATATCCAGATTCCTCTCTCTCATCATTTTATAAACGCGGTCTATCCTCTTCGCCAACGCATGGTAAGCCCCCTCATAGGGACACTCTTCGCCGCAAGACATGATTAAGATCCCGCTGATCCCTTTCTTGAAACAGTCCAGATAAAAGTGTTCCGGAAAGAGTACAGGTGAACGAACCCTTAGAATGTAGGTGTTGGCGGGATATGTAGAATGCGCTTGTCCCACCGAATTTGCACCAGGATAGGCACAGGTTTCTGTCGCCAGAATTAGAATCTTTCCTTTGGGGTTTCCCTGGGATGACATATTTTTACCTATTTTTTTCTGCGGACATAGTGTTTGTCATATCCGTCGGCTTCAAGAAAACCGAGATACTCATGCCCTACCTTTTTCGACCATGCAGGAACATCAAGCCGGGTGCCGGAATCATTTGAAAATATTTCCAGAATCTCACCGACTTTTACTTTACCGATTCCTTTTTTTGCTTCCAAAAGCGGTCCGGGACAGGCGCTTCCTCTTGCATCTGCCGTACTTGCTGCTTCAATGGTGCTTAAATCGATTTCAGACATAATTTCCCCCTTTTTATATGGTTTATATGGTTTTATTTTAACCGTCCAAAGTGGCTTATTACCTGAATTTTGAACGAGCTGAAGGCTATCATATGCAAGGTTCAGGTTTTAATTTTCCTTTTTAAAACAGATACAATAAAAATTATCATCTTCTTCTGTATCCACCACGGTATAATTGACAGTTTGTAGAACCTTAAAAATCTCTTTTCGGGTTTTGGGATCGTCTCCCGTAACCTGCAATATATCTCCAGGTTTCATATCTCTAAATGCCTGGGTTACTTTTAGAAAAGCAAAGGGTATAATGGCTTCCCTAAGATCAAATTTATGCTTTATTTTCGTTTCCAATCCTTCACCTATATCGTTTTCTTTTCCCTTTGTGCAAAGTTGATGCCAGTTTTTATGCTGCTTAAGTATACGTATTCAGGAGGTGCGCTCCCCCTGAATACTTACACTTAAGCTGCTTGAAAAGTTTATTGGTTTAAACAGCCGGCTAAAATTTTCACTTGCAATGTCGGTGTTAAATTGTTAAGAATATTTCTTAACATATGTTAAGCTTTAACAGGAGAAATTAACATGTTTGAACAAGAACTGAACGAATACTGGAAAACCGTTGTGGATACCATCCAGGACGGCATCATGATCGTCGATAAAGCCGGAACCATTGTTTCGGCAAACAAGGGCTTTGAAAATATAACCGGCTATAACCAGGAAGATATCATCGGGAAATCTTGTTCCACTTTAAACTGCAATAAATGTGACGCGGCCAGAGAGAAACGGGGAGACCATTGGTGTGTTTTATTTCGAACCGGTGCTGTAAAAATGAGCAGATGCGCCATACAAAGGGCGGATGGGACTTACATCCATGTCTTAAAAAACGCCTCTCTTTTTCACGATAATAACGGGGAAATAATCGGTGCAGTGGAGACAATAACCGATATTTCGGAATTACTGAAAAAAGACACCCAGATCGAAGCGTTTCGCAGAGAGTTGATTTCCAGAGACGGCTTTCATGGCATTCTCGGTGATTCAAGGGCCATGCATAAAGTATTTGATTTGATAACCAATGCGGCACGTTCAGATGCACCGGTGATTATCTTTGGTGAAAGCGGCACAGGGAAAGAGCTTGTGGCCGCTGCAATTCACAATACCGGCGATAGGAAAAGAAAACCCTACCTTAAGGTGAATTGTGCTGCACTCAATGAGTCTTTACTGGAAAGCGAGCTATTCGGCCATGTCAAAGGCGCATATACCGGTGCCTTTCAAAATAGGAAAGGACGGTTCGAAGCCGCTCAAGACGGAGATGTTTTTTTAGATGAAATCGGCGACTTACCCCTTTCAACTCAAGTCAAACTGCTGAGAGTTCTTGAAGAAAAGGTCATCGAACGGGTGGGAGACAATCGGCCGGTTCATATTGACGTCCGTATCATATCTGGCACCAATCGTAACTTAAAAAAGCTCGTGGAATCAGGTTTGTTCAGAGAAGATTTGTTTTACCGAATCAATGTCATTCCTATCGTTATCCCCCCTTTGCGGGAGAGACGCAGCGACATACCCCTTCTGGCGGAATCTTTTTTTCGAAGGATCCGGCTTAAAAATGACAAACGTATCGATGCCATCAGCAACCCGGCCATGGAAGCCTTAATGAACTATTCTTGGCCGGGAAATGTCAGGGAATTAAAAAGCGCCCTGGAATATGGTTTTGTCACCTGTAACGGCTCTGTAATTGAACCACACCACCTGCCGCCGGATGTTTTCCAGAACAATATCCAAATTTCAAGAAAGGAAGAAATCAGCCTTAACCGTGATGAGATTCAAAAGCGCCGCTTAGTAGACGCCCTTGAACGGACCGGTGGCAATCAAACCAAAGCAGCGCGTATTTTAGGAATCTCCCGTATCACCGTGTGGAACCGGATGAAAAAATACGGGATAAGGCCGGTTCGAAAATTCGCCGAAGGTTTATCTTAAAAAAAGTGGTGCAAAATTTGCTCTCATTTTTATCGGGGTTTAACTTGGCCTTACCTCCATTGTCATATTACCCCTTGTTTTCTGATCGGTCCTGGGAAGTGTCCTCAAGGTCAATCTATTTGTAATCCAAAAAATCTTTCCGCATTTTTCGTTACAATACCGGCAAGCTCATCTTCCGGTATCTTTTTTATCCTTGAAAGATGAAACAGGGTCTCTTTTAGATCAGCCGGTTCAGAAAAGCGATCACCATATTGAACCGGAGCATCCGTTTCTATTAAGATCCTTTCCATAGGCGCCTTTGTAATTGCCGCCTGATGATGTGGGCTATAAGCCAGGGCCGGTGTGGCAGACACATGATACCCTCTTGCGATGATTTTGTCGAGAATATCGACAGGACCACTGTACCAGTGGAAAACAGCCTTTTCAATGCCTGCTTCTACCGCCATTTCATAGGTTCTTTGATATGAAAACCTGGAATGGATGATAACCGGTTTATTGATTTGAACGGCAAGGTTCAACAGTTTTGAAAAAACCGCCTTTTGAAGTTTTTTCTTTACTTTCACTTTATAGTCGAGTCCCACTTCACCCAGTGCAACACAGCGATGGATGTTTTGTGTTATAAAAATGAGGGTATCTTCCACATCTTCTGCCTTGATGGACCAGGGATGATAACCGATGGCAGGGAGTACGTTATCCGGAAATCTATCGGCAAGTGCCAGGGTTTTTCGGCAGGAATCAAGATTCATTGCAACGGCAATCATCCGTTTAACACCCGCCTTTACAGCGTTTTCAACAGCCCTTTCCGAAGGTTCAATTTCGCTCAAATGAACATGCCCGTCGATCAAGCCCGTTTGAAGATTTACTCGATTTAAGTTTTTCAGATTCATAAGTATTTAACAAAAATAGCTTGATAGGCTATTGCCCATCGTAAGGCCCAGAGTTATTTTTCCCTTTACCCTAGTATTGAAAACATATACAACCCCAAATATGCATCAACAAAACACTGGAAAAGTGAATCAGATTTTATAAAACGCACATAAAGATGGTGACATGATGATTGAAATTGACATCCCT
>JAOUGB010000369.1 GCA_029857875.1 Desulfobacteraceae bacterium
TTAGGGGTTATTCCCAAGTAATTTCCGTTATTTTAGATGATCTTCCGTATACAATGAGAGTTCGATCATCCGTTCAAGAAGTTCGTCGGTCTGAAGGCCCGGGAAATTGTAACGAACCAGTTCTTTTAGGATATCATCGGTTTCTCCAATTATGGAAATGATCTTCAGATCGTAGGTTATTATACCTGTATATTTTTCACCTGGCCAAAGCATTCATAAAACACTCCAAATGTTTCTGCCATTTTTTAACTTTCTCGTTTTCATCTGTCTTGTCCAAAAAGTTTAACCTTTCGTCTATTTCCATATCTCGTATCTCACGAAAGGTGCATTCTTTTCGTTTACCCTTGTACGGACAGTCTTTAAAAACGTTTAACAGCTTATCATCAAGATCTTTAATGGTCATCTTCAGTTCACATTGACTCCAGATCATCTTCAGTTATCTTATTACCACAAGCCGGACACTCCGTTATTTCATTATGATCCATATCAAAGAATCTATATATCCATTTAAAACTACTTGGGAGAAACTCAATCCAAATTTCATAACCACAGTTACAATATCCTACCTTGCTGTAAATTTTGCTCATTTCTTCCTTTGTTAATACCGTCTACAGTCTGGGTTTCTTTCGTCTCTCTTTATAAGCAAGTTTTAATTTATCAATTATAGCATCAGTAACAAATTCCTTAACGGTCATATCTCTTTCATTACAATAACTCTTTACTCTTTCCAGCAATTCTTCAGGAAGCATGATCTTTAGCAGTTTAGTTTCAGTTTTCTCCGGTGGTACTTTGTTTTTCATGCTGTTCCTTTCTTTTTCCTAAAATGATAAAGGGCAGGGCGAAAGGGCCGAAAAAAAATCCCATTATAAACCAAAACTGTTTATTATAACCTTTCCTACCAGCAAGATAATAAAGCAACACACCGAAAAGTATTGAAACAAGTATTATAACTACCACGCCCATTTATTTATCAAAACCCTTAAAAATAAAAATCGTTTGTAATTTTTTCCACAACTCCAAGATTATTATAAAAGAAGCATGGCCAATATTAATTTTATCAACTTTAGATATAAAACGACAAGATTCCATCAAATCATCATTCTCATCTAAACGATATTCTTTTCTAATATATTCCCCCAACGTGAATTGAAGATCAATCAATTCTTCCTCTGACTTGTTTACTATCATTGTCTTTTCTGTAAAAGACAATTCAGAAGTAAGTCTGTCAACGGCTTGGTCAACACTTTTCGGTAATTTCTTAGTGGTCTCATTCACTTTTTAATATTCCTTAATCTAAAAATTACAGTTCCACCTTCAGTATAAGGTTGTCCGGGATCAAGGCATTGAATATAGGCATTATCTTGGTCATCCTCTTTTGTTAAACCAAGTTGAAATGGATTCCAGTTTTTCTCCAATATCAAAGCATAATGCAATATTGATGGAAGCGCATGTGTGCATAGAGCATCAGTCATTTCTAAATTTATTTGTGGGTTTTGAATTACTATTCTATCCCCCACCTTATATACTGGGCAATGTCCTCTTATATCATGAACTGTAATTTCCAGCATTACTCTCTCCCCTTGTTGTATTCCATCTGCACTTGTTTCAGTTTTGTAAAATACTCATCCTTTGTAAAAAAACCCTTATCAATCATCAACACAACCAATGCGTCAACCTGTATGGAGTTTGCCACTAAAACCTCTCTAAAACTAACCAGTTCATCTTGATCAAGTTTTTGTGCCAAGGGGCATGATACTGTTCCAGTATGTATTAAATGTATCGAGCAGTTCAAAGGAGGGTTCGATAAAAATTTTGGTAATTGATCCCTGGACGATCAGATCCATAATGGACAGCAGCAGAAAGGGTTTGTGAGGTGCCTGGCGTGTGGTGAATGAAGACCAGCGTTTATCAGTCCGAAGGCGGGAAAAGCTTTTGAGGTATTGGTCAAGAGACATTCAATCTCCAGGCTTTTAATTTGTTTTCTGTATTTTTTACTTCTTTAATCAAGGATCAAGGTTTGACCCCAGTCCTTTTGCATTCCTCCACTTAATGCTTAACAGAAACTTATAACTCAAGTTTCGCACCCCCGATTAAGGGTTTAGCGAGATAAATTATTACTGATATTACTTCTTTTTATATAGAAAAGGACTCACTTTTGTAGTATGTTAACTATACGACATAATTAAACATTCATACAAAAGGAGTCCTCAAACCATGTGTATCACAAATCGCACAAAGTTCAAGGGAGAAATTGAAAATTACCTACGAAACGGCCATAGCACCTTTGATTCAAAGATCGATCAGACATTTTCTTGTCTTAAGGTCAAAACATGGTTAAGTCGCACCAACATCATTAAAAAAGATGGCTACCATGCATCGCATTTGCTTTTTGTTCTGTTTATGCTGCCGATTTTTAAGATTAATTCTGTTAATGGTTTTTGCAAAAAACACTGGCATCATTGGTCAATCAGTAAAAAAGACACCTTCTATAGATTCAAGCATAACGCTTACCGCTGGCGTACATTTATGTATAAACTAATGAGCCAGATTTCAAAGGCAGTAGCCTTTGAGAAAAACTCGATTAAAGAGCGATATTTCATTGTTGATGACTCTGTGATCGCCAAAAGAGGCAAGCATATTGAAAATGTTTCTTACCACTATGACCATAGCATCGGTAAGACGGTACTAGGTTATTGTATCGTCACCCTTGGTATGTTTACCGGCAAAGGATTTTATCCCATCGACTTTGCCTACAATTTTGGCCAAAAGCGTCATAGTGACAGCCCGGATGAAAACATCGGTGATCCCAGAAGCATCAGCGGCCAACGAAGTTTTGAAGCCAAGCACTATTCCAAATTAGATCTGGCGTTGATGATGATCGAACGTGCTATTAATAATGGCTTTACAGCCGGATACGTTTTGTTTGATAGCTGGTATGCTTGGCCGGCGGTGATAAAAAAAGTACGTGCTATAAAAGATGATCTTCATGTCATTTGTCGGCTCAAGGAAAATCCGAGCAAATATCACTATCGCGGCAAACGCTATCGGCTCTCTGAGCTTTACCAAAAGGTTAAATCCCAGCTTAAAAAAGATAACAAAACAGGCCTTTTGCTAAAACGGGTAACCGTAAAGCTACCCGATTATGATCAAGAATCTGTTATCGTGTTTGCCAAGGGTTATCGTGAACCCAAAAAGGATAACCTCAAAGGAAAAAAGAAAACCAAAGAGTCCAAATGGGATGCTTTTCTTTCTACCGATACCCGCCTGCATGCTTCATCTATCATTAAGAAGTATATTAAACGCTGGCCCGTAGAAGTCTGCTTCAAAGAATGCAAGCAACTGCTTGGTTTTGGCAAAGAACAAAGCAATAGTTTTAATGCTCAGGTGTTTTCGACCACCGCCAGCTTTATGCGCTACAGTTTGATCAGTTACTTAAATGAAACTGAACGTCACTCAACATTGGGTAGTTTGTTTGAAACCCTTGTCGATGATACGGCGGTAACTACTTACGCACAAAGACTATGGGATTTCTTCCAAGGTCTTTTTAAAACCAGTTTTTCAAAGATCTTTGACCTGTTTAACATTAAAGACGACTTTCAGCCCTATTTGGACTCACTTACACGGGCTTTAAAAGCATCTACACCGATTATAGGGTGCGAAACTTGAGTTATAAGTTTCTGACTATATCGTCATAT
>JAOUGB010000370.1 GCA_029857875.1 Desulfobacteraceae bacterium
ACCTAGGAAAAAACAGAAAAATCGAGTCCTGAAATAAAAGATAGTGGCCAAAAGCCCGCTTCGGTTACCGAAAAGATATCATCCGCTAAAACCCCAACCCCTCAAGCTTCCAAATTACAAGCCAATGAAAAAAAGCCTGCCTGGGTGAATCGAATCGATTTTTCAAGTGAAAAGGAAGGTAAATCGACTATTATTATTGGAACCACAATTCCAGCCAAATATGACTTAAAAAAGATCAATGAAAAAAAGCTGTTGCTTAATCTTTATTACTCAATGTTACCGGAGTATCGCAAGCGACCCTTAATTACCACACGTTTTGAAAGCGCTGTGGACCGCGTCATACCGTTTCAAACATCTGCCATGAAAGACAATTCCGGATTTATTATCGAACTGCGCGAATCCGTGCCTTATTTTATCGAGCAGACTGACAATCTTATTTTCTTACATTTTGAAGCTTCTTCGATCTCCCCCAAACCTCTCGATAAAACCAAACTTCCACCCTGGGAGAAAGTAATGACTCAGGCGGTTGTACAAACAGAACCCACAGAACTGGCAACACCTGAAAAGAAACAGTTTAAAACTAAAATCGGTAAATATACCGGCGAAAAAATAGCGCTCAACTTTTTTGAAACAGATATAAAAAATGTGTTTCGAATCTTAATGGACGTCAGCGGAAAAAATTTCGCCATTGACAAAGATGTTTCCGGAAGGGTTACGTTATCGTTTGACAAGCCTGTGCCTTGGGATCAAGTCCTTGATTTGGTTCTAAAAATGAATCGTCTCGGAATGGTTTTCGAAGGAGATATTATACGCATCGCCACCCTTAAAGCATTAAAAGAGGAAGAAGAGGAACGGCAGGAAATGTTTGCCGCGGAACAAAAGGCGAAAGAACAGAAAAAAGCGCTTTCACCCTTGATAACGGAATACATCCCCGTCAGCTATGCAAATGCAAAAGATGATGTGGCGCCTCATATAGTACCAACCCAAGGACGCGGCAGCATCACCGTTGACGGAAGAAACAATCAAATTATCATTACAGACATTGCTGAAAAAGTAAAAAAGGCTAAAGAAATCATAAAAAAAATCGATAAGGTCACACCGCAGGTCATGATCGAAGCCAGGATTGTCGAAGCCACCGACACCTTTTCCAGGGAAATCGGAACGTCATGGTCGATCTCCGGTACCAGAACAGATGGCAGCTTAGGGGGCACACTGGGTTACGACATGAGTGCAACAAATCCCCCAACCACCAGTCTTGGTGCAATCGGATTTACATTTTCAAGACTGATCGGCAATACATTTCGCGTGGTGGATGCAAGGCTGCAAGCATCGGAGTCTGAAGGAAACGTTAAGATCATATCCGCTCCAAAAATATTAACCCTTGACAATAAACCCGCAAAGATCAAGCAGGGACTGGCATATCCGTACAACAAACTGGATGCGGATGGCAACACCACAACTGAATTCAAAGACATCGCCCTTGAACTGGAAGTAACCCCTCATATTACGCCGGACGAACGCGTTACAATGAAAATTGTCATAAAAAATAATGAAATCGGCGCCGTTATTAATAACCAAATATCCTTCACCACCAAAGAGGCCTATACCGAACTGCTGGTGGACGACGGGGATACGATTGTGATTGGCGGAATCAGAAAAACAAGGAAAGATATCGGTGAAGAAGGCCTCCCGTATTTAAGAAAGATACCGGTTCTTGGCTGGCTCTTTAAAACAGAAAAGGATGAAAAAACCGGCGAAGAGCTGCTGATATTTATTACACCCAGAGTCGTTCAGCTGGCACAAGTCAATACCACGAATTGATGCGCTGCTATTTTTTCATTGTATTAATATCTTTTTAGTCTCTGGGCCGCCTTTTCCGCTTCCCTGGCCATAGCGCTGTCGGGGGCAAGTTCGATGACTTTATGATAGGCATCAAGTGCTTTATCATAGTCGTGTGATAACATATAAACCTTGGCCAAGTCGTCATACAATAGAGCAACTTTCGGATAATCTTTGACAGCTCCTTCAAGAATCTCTATGGCTTCGTCTATCCTTCCCATGGCAGTATAGGTAAGACCAAGACCACGTTGGGCATAAATAAATTTCGGGTCTAAATCAAGGGCCTTAAGATAGTATGTTTCAGAAAGGGTATATTGCTTTTTATTGTAGTAAGCCCATCCCAAATTTGCTATCGCTATATGGGGTGTCGCATAGAGCATGTTTTCTGAAACCTCTTTGAAATATTTAATGGCGGTATCCCATTCCTTTTTATCGAGATAAACCGCTCCTAAATTATTTTTTGCAGGCGCGTAATCCGGTTTAAGTTCCAAGGCCTTTTGAAAATGTTTGGCCGCAAGGTCCAGCCTTTTTTTGGCTTTATAGGTCAAACCAAGATCATTTTGAAGAAAAGGATCGTCCGGATAAAGGGCCTCAGCTTTCAATAATTCCTTTAATGCCGAAGTATAATCCCCTTGTTTATAGTATTCTTCTCCAAGGTTTCTTATTGCCTCTCCCTGCTGTTTTTGCACGTCCATATTTGCTGTCGCGCACGAAACAACATAAAGCGCCATTATCACTAAGACTGTCCAATTTAACCTATATCTACTCATTTTTTTTACCCTGAAGGTTAATCCGAATGATTCTTTTATCATTATCTGTTAAAAATTGAATGACCTGATGATGCAGCGGAGCAAATGTTAGAAGGACCATAGACATATCTGCATGGTCCATTAAAAAACCCGGAATGGTCAGCCGGGTGTTATGATCGGCCGGTCTTTTCGCAGCCAGAAATGTCGGATCTTTTATAAATGAAGCATTCATCGCTCCGAAAAGTTTCTGTATGATATCATCCAGGCTATCATTATCTTTTACCTGTATGATAGAATAACCGCTTTTTTCGATGGCATGAATAGCATCGCCATAAAAATTACCAAAATCGATATAAAATATGTTGTCGTTACTTTTGGTGGCAAGGTTTGAAGTAGCGTTAATCTGAATGCCTGCATACTGAAATGAGATATTTTTATTGGGAGAATATTGATATCCCATGGCCATTAGCAAATCCTTCACAAAAGTCTCATGATCAGAAGCGTCGATGATGTCCAGGTTCTTGTCTGCGATATTGAAACGGGACGCATTCGATTTCGGCTCCTTAATACTTTTACCGATGAGGATCTCTTTGATGATAATATTATTTTGGTCCAGATAGCGAACGATTGACTGCGGTGTTCGCTCTTTTACATCATCGATAACCGTTATACAAAGGTGACGTATGGCTTCACCGTTCTTGCCGGGTTTTTCGATGATCCATTTTCCTTTGACTTCAACTTCCACACCATGATCTGAAAATGACAAACGGTGTTTTATAACATCCCCTTCAAGGCTTCCAAAAACTGATTCAAAAACCTTTTCCATGGAATCGTCTGGAGTAACGTTTACAATAACCACATCTTTCCAAAAAGATTTAAGAATCTTAATGTCAGAGACCTGATTTTCATCACCCGAGGTAAAAAAGACTCGTTTTCCATCTTCAAGCTTTATAAAAGGGGTCTGTGAAAGATCGACCTTATAATCTTCCTGTCCAGGCCTGGGAAGGTAGTAATTACCTTTATTAAAGAGCTTGGCATCTAATACCGAAGCAACTTTCGACAGGGGAGAATCTAACGGCTCCTGCCGGCTATTTACACTGGAAGAC
>JAOUGB010000371.1 GCA_029857875.1 Desulfobacteraceae bacterium
GTATGGCCTGCCGGTAGAAAAGATACGGCTACTGAACAAGCTGACCGAAGCATCAGTCATTCATCCTGGACAAAGGCTTTTATTAAGTCTTTAAATCCATGCAAATGTTTAACTCAAACTTCGCACCCTCAATTTTCAACAACGTCAATTAAGTGTAGCAGGCCGTGAAAATTTTTTAAGTTAAAATCAGAAAGATACGATGGTAAAATCGGAAAAGTCTCTTGAACCCAAGAAAAGGCGCCAAGAATATGTAACATTAAGATATCTTAGTCATTTTTAATATAGGCATCACTTTGTATTTTGGCGCCGTACGATATTGCGCCTAAGACATATTTTACCTTAAAAAATTTCTTTTCGCCTGCGACATCAAAGACTTTTTAGATATTTTAAGGTGTGAAACTTGAGTTAATATTCTTCATTATCCGCCTCGTAACTTTTCACAGCGGCATCCATGGTTGAATGAACAATTTTTAATATTTTTTCTTTGGATTACAAAGCGCCGCGACCGACCCCCGGACACGCTTCGAACATACGTCTCCATTTTTTGACGGAGCGAAGATTCTCGAACCAGAAAGGGTAGGTTCGGCACTGGTGGGGCCGAACCGGATAAATCGTACATCCGTTGTCATAAAAAAAGCACCGCCCATCTGAATGTTCCCACCAGGATTATTGGTAATCCATTAGGGCGTGTCAAGCTCAATCAAAGACCCTTTGAATGAATACGCGTCCTCCATGAGCTGGCTGAAGATCTCTATAAACACGGCGTCATTGACATCCGCAAAGTGTTTATCGACAGCACCTTTACGTTATTTTTAAGATGGCTTGTAAATGATCGAAATTATTTTTTACCGGATATCCATTTTCGTTGGAATGACAAGTATTTAAGGTACAAACGCCATTTCCGTGAAAACGGATATCCAGAATTTCGAGGAGTATGAAAATACGCCACCGAACCTACCCATCCCAATGCTAATATAGCAAAGCCCATTCCCTTAACACTTTCGCTACTCTACCGATAGTTTATCGTCACCTTTTATAACCGCTTATCAAAGCATTAAAGGTTTAAAAATACAGAAAATCATCTGGTATTCAACATTAATATCCAATGACTGATACTTTTTGGCCATATGTACAGATGACATAGACATACGCGCCATCGGGAGATACGGCTATTCCATCAGGTCCATCTCCTACCTCCTCAATCGTTTTTATTACCGTATTGTTAGATGTCTGGATGACGGATACCGTGTCGTCAGCAAAATTGCTCACATAGACATACTTTCCGCAGGGCGTTACTGCTATACCATACGGATATAACCCCACACCATTAATCGTTGTTACCGTATGGTCGGATGTATTTATGGCTGATACCGTTTGATTTTCAGGATTGCTCACATAAACATACGCGCCATCGGGCGTCACCCCTATGTCATGATGTTTAGTCCCCACAGAAATCGGGGTTACCTTATTTTCAAGTATCTGGATGAATGATACCGTGTTATCAAATAAATTGCTCGCATAAACATGCTGCCCGGGCGCCACCGCTATGCTTCCAGGCCACCCAACATTGATCTTTTTTACCACCGTATTGTCCGATGTCTGGATGACGGATACCTTGTTATCAAATGAATTGCTCACATAGACATGCTGTCCATCAGGCGCCACCGCTACGTCATAAGGCCACGCAACATCATCGATCGTGGTTACCATATTATCAGATGTCTGGATGACGGATACCGTGTCTTCATATGTATGGCTCACATAGACGACATGCTGTCCATCAGGCGCCACCACCGCCACGCCATATGGAGTATACCCCAACTGAATCTTTTTTTCGACTGAATTGATAGAGGGTTGTATGACTTTTACAGTGTTGTCATTAGCATCCGTCACATAAACATACGCGCCATCAGGAGATACTGCCAAGTCCTTTAATTGACCGTCAGTCACAGAAATTTCACGAATCACTTTATCGGGATACATCCTGTCACCGGCACACACGCCAGCGGCTCCATGTCCATCCGAAGCGCTTAATGCGAAAACATTGGGCTGTACGATCACCACCTTAATTTTTCCACCCGGCTTACTTTTCAACAGAACTTTCAAAGAATTGTCTTCATCTTTCACATCAACTATTTTCTTTATATAATCCACATTTTGGTTAAAATCTGAAGGACCGATCACTTGTTTCCCATTGATGGAAATTGTTGCGCTGCTGACTTTTTGAGCTCCATCTTCTTGGGCGCCATTATATACTTCTACGATTGCCCCTCCATCAACAGCATTGAAATGGCCAATTTGAGTTTCTGAAGTTTTAGTCGACATTTCATTGGTTGCCGGAGTTTTAGTGGACCTTTCAAAAGTCCCGTTGAACAGGAGACATTCTTCAGACGTATAACCTGTTGCGGAGAATCCGAAGATAAGAAAAACGATTAATATCATGCTTAGCTTTTTCATAACATCCTCCTCTTTTGATTATCACTGTTGTTCCGCATAAAAAAAGCTCTCCAAATTTGTTTGGAGAGCCTATTGACATGCAAGATACGCAATGATAAATTTAGCTTATCTTGAGGTGCTGAAAAGCCCTCGGGTTCCCAAGCCAAACACTTGCACCTGCCATAGTCTCGTGTTTGGCTTTCTCTTTATCTGTTATATTCATTCAAGCTTCTAAATTATATTTTTTCCCATTTTGTTATAGTTCCCAGTAAATCTCTAAAAAAATAAGGGGTAATACTTCTTTCTAAGTATCTGTTTTCATTGTTTATAAAATTCATTTGCCATATTTTTGTCATGAACTTCATGGGCAAATAGCTTTAATGCAAAAATCATGCAAAATATATGCGCCAATTCAGATAGTAAAAAATATATTTAAAACTCAGACACTTAGCTTAATTTTTCGAAATTGTTCGAATTGAAAATCAAAGCTGATGGACAATATTTGTCAATTAGGATACAATTTATGAAAATTCCAATTTAAAATAATTAATCGTTCACATGTTATCAACGGGAATTATACGCCCCTCGTTCATTGTAGCAATAATATGTAGCAAAACGGCAAGTTCCCGTCACAACGACCCAAAGGTCATGAGCTCCGAAATTTCATATACTGCGAATCTTGCCGCCGAAATCGAACAAATCCCGTCGTCTGTCAGCGGCCGAAAAGCAGATCATCTATAACACAAGATTATCCATCAACCCGCTAGTCAGTATCAAATCGACCCGGCGCTAATAGAGGCCATCATTATAGCTGAATTCGGGTACGACCCCAGGATCGTTTCCAAAAAAGGCGCTAAAGGTCTGATGCAACTGATGCCTGAAACCGCTGAAGCACTGGGGGGTGGAAGATATTTTCAGCCCCCGTCAAAACATAAAGGGCGGGGTACAATACTTTAAACATTTGGTGAATCGATTTAACGGAGATGTCAAACTGGCGCTGGCAGCATACAATGCGGGAAGCAAATATCCTCGGAATTATAACGGCATCCCCCAATTCAAGGCCACCAGCCACTATATTAAAAAGGTCTTAATATATTACCAACGGTAAAAAAACCAAATGACTGGGGAAATCGACAGGGTTTAACTTAAGGCTCAAGTTTCGCGCTTAAATACAGATTCAATAGAGCTTCTGGGATGATTAAATTTTTAGCTGGAAGCTGTCTGAGTGGACTTGTCCGCCTCGGGAGGATTAGGGGT
>JAOUGB010000372.1 GCA_029857875.1 Desulfobacteraceae bacterium
AATCGTGAAAATTGAGGTTCAAATCATCAGTACGATTTCTGAAATATCATCTATATATCACACCCGCAGCCAAACAACGGATAAGAGAATAATGTCTTATAAATTATTCCTATCTTAATTCCTGACATACTTAAGTATCTATTTCAGATTGATGGAATTACCAAAGCAGTAATATCATACGCCCATACCAACCAATCCAACCCATAATGAGGGTATTAACCTACTATAAAACTCAAAATCACCTCTTATTGCATTTAATGTTTATGATCTTATTTTTTAGATAAAGATTTTGTTTTCATTAGCAATTTAAAATGTTGATCAATAAAGATTCAGATTTTTTTGAACACTTAGACGAGTTACCTTAAAATAGTTACATCATCTACAGGAGGTACTCAAATTTAAAAGGAGGATATCATGGAAGTAAAAGACTATTGTTCGAACGTGGATATGGAACTTACGATATGGAAAGCAAAAATTTTTGACGCAATTCGTAAAGCCGATCAATTGGGATCTGCAGAACTGGAAAAAGTTCTTCCAAACATTCAAGACCTCAAGATGGTCATCACTGATTTGGAAGATAGGATTCATCAGCTCAGAACGGAATGCCCTCTGGAGTGGAAGCCGGTAAGAGAAGAAATCGAGGGTGTCAAGGGCAACTTAACCAATACCTATGACGAAGTCATTGATTACATCGGCGGAAGAGCCGCGCCTGTGGACGTACCGGGCTAAACTTGAAAAAACTGATGCGTATCAATATTTTTTTTCCATAGAATTATTTCCACCTGTCCGATAACCTTGACCTAACGGGTTATCGGACAGTTTTATTTAACCTGCCTTTTTGGCACTCATATTTAACGCTCTCAATACATTACTATGTTATCCTGTTATTAAAATTGATAGTCAATAACCACCCCTAAAAGGTTCTTCAATAAATAATTATTCACCGCTGAGTCGCAAAGTTCGCAGAGTTTTTGGTTCTCTTTTTTTGCTTTTCGCTGACCCCGAAGGATAGGCTCCGCTATCTCCGGGACGGAGGACACGAAAAGCAAAACGAATCAACCCTTCAGGTAATAAAATGCTTGTATTGGTACCTCGCAACCAAAATATTGATGGCTTGTGTCGTTTCCGCAGCGAAAGCTGCTGAGGGTTTTCCCATCGCCGTCTTCTCAACGGCGATGGGAAATATATACATCTCCGCGAACTCTGCGGCTCGAATGAGCGAAGCGAATGGGCGGTGAAAACATGCACTCATTTAGAAGCATAGCAGGCTGGGACCTTCAGCTTAGCTTAAAGTTTAATAGGTTAATTAATTCTTTTAGCCCTGTCGATAAGGTCTTGTTTTAACTTAAACACGGCCAATTCCTTGGCCTTGGCTTCCACTTCGACCGTGATGTCGAGATTCGTCCAACACCCCGGGAAATCATCTGCATCGATGTAATCATGATGACTGCCAGGTTTGCCGGAATCCCAACCGTCCCTGGGGCTTGACAGGTGAAAGAGTGGCTCACGGCTCCAAGTGCCTACAACCATTTCCGTGGTTGCTTCAACACTGCTGCCGTCGGATAAACAGCGATGATGGTGCACGTCATACACCAGAGGGATGCCCATATCCCTGCAGACCGGCAGCAAATCCTTAGGCGCGTAGACCCGGTCGTCGTTTTCCAGGGTCAATCGCGAACGCACCGCTTCGGGGAGTTGTTCGATTCCTTTTCGGAGGCGGCGCAGCGATTCTCTTTTATTTCCGTAAGCCCCTCCTCCGTGGATGTTGATGACATCCGCATTTACCCACCCGGCCACCTCGGCCTGGTAGATCAAATCGGCAACAGAACGCTGAATTACCTCGCTGCTCGGTGACGAGAGCAAAATAAACTGGTCGGGATGAAACGTCGTTCGAATGTCGTGCTTCCGGCAAAACCGGCCGCAGTCTTTGAATGTTTGTATAATTTGATCGTGGAAAGGCAATTCTTCCATGGAATAGCCCATATCGGGATGGGTTTTTAGGGGCAGTATCTGGCTGTTGATCCGAAAATCCTTAATATCGTGATCGCGACAATATCGCAGGGCTTTGTTCAGGGAGTGGGCATTGTGCAAGCAAATTTCGGCAAGGTATTTAAGCTGTTGATTCCGGTGAAAGGCCTGAAGATATTTTGCGGTTGTACGGCGGAATTTAATGGGCTCTTTACGAAAGATACAGCACAGACCGAAACGAAGCATGAAAAAATTTCCTATTTAGTGTCTATCCATAAATGGCTATTTTGCCCAATATCTTCGTTATGCTCAAAAATTAATCCTCTGAATATCAACTATATACCTGTGGTTAATTTTCTCGCATGCCTCGATATTGAACAAAATATCTCATTTCTGGATAGACACTATTTAAAAGATTTCCCTTACATGAGAATTTTTCTAACTCAAATTTCGCACTTTTTAATCTAACTGAAGCCTTATCTAATGCCACTTGGGCAGGCCTGTTCAAGATTGACAAATTTAAAATTGAAGATTGAAGATTTGTGGTAAATATAAGTATATCGCCTTTTTTGAAAACACACGACGATGATCCTTTACTGATAATATCGGATAAAAATACTTCCCTGTTATGGATTTAAATTAAATCTCTCCTGGTTTGACAGTGTCATGCCGACGTATGCTATGATAGGAATAGTATTATCCGCCGATGAGCGGTCTTTCCCTTTGCAGTTTAAAATATACCAAAAATTTAGATTCTTTGCTGCCTGTGTCGGAAGGATAGGGGCGCCGACTGAGAGAGTTGATTAATGGGGAATTCTCTTCTTCTCGAATTTTGGTTAAGTAAATCCGTTTTCCTTTATATCCGGAACCATTCTCTTTGAAAAGATAGGTTGCATAGGGATTCGATTGAATATTTTTGTGCGTCAATCTATCTGTCATGATAAACGCCAGCGAGCCGTCTTCCATCACATGCGGCCGTGCGTAAATTGCCAAGTTGACTTTTCCATCGCTATCTGCCGTGGCCAACACGCCCAGGCCTTCAGTGTTTTCAAAATAATCTCTTAGATCCATATAACCTCCTGTTCCAAGCTTAATATAGTTTTTAATGAATTTTTCGAATATTAAGTCCTCATGCGCTCACTGTCAAATTTTTAATGTGATATTTTACAAGCATTCGGAAGTTTGGTCGTAAACCCTTCCGGTTGAAATACTTGAGTTATAATTTCATGTTTTTCAAAGGGGTGCATCAAACGCTTTGGCATACCCTGTCAGTTCCACATATCCTTGCCCGTTAATCAGACGGCCTTTTTTGAGTCCACGAACTGATACACTCCCTTCCCAGTAAATCACTCCGGTGCTTTCACTGGTTCTCATTTCCTGGTCTGCCAGGTTGGGAGCAATATTGAGATCCAGGAACAGTAACGGAATTCTTAGTCGCCATCGGGCCGGATAGACCGCCCTGGAGTTCGGGCTATTCCAGGTATCCGTAACGGTCACTTCAATATCATGACCGGATAAATGTCTTGTCTTTCCATTGGAACGGATATATGTGCCGCTGGAAGCAGGATTTAGCTTGCCGTCTTTTTGTCGCAAAAGATAGATCATGATTTCCGTGTTATCGGATAACTGAAGGCTGAACCAGTCCCATCCGACGAGCCCGGGTTCCAGCGTCGCAGTGCTGAATTCATGGTCCATCCAAGACAGGCCGTTACAGCAA
>JAOUGB010000373.1 GCA_029857875.1 Desulfobacteraceae bacterium
GGCTGCGTGCTGCCTGTTGATCGTGGTTTTTGGATGGTTCGGTTTAAGGGGACCCCAGCAGACAACGCGTGTTGGGACTATCTCGGACCTTGGGGGCCAAGAACAGGTGATTGTCAGAGAAATCGACCTGCTTGAAAACCTGGAACTATTAGAAGAGATGGACACCCTTGAAAAACTGGATCAGGTGCTAAGAAGCTGATTTCTGAATCCTGATCCCTTTATGATTTTACTTTGACGGAATTAGGTACATACGTTGGAATTACCGATGATGGAACATAAATATCGACGACATAAAGGGTTTAAACCCTATGTCACTGTTTTAACACTGGTACTGGTGATCCTTTTCTCTTTTCCTGCTTTAAGTTTAAGCCGATCAAAAAGACTAAACAGAGTTGACCGTCTTCAGGACACACAAAATTACCACAACATGATGCGTTCAGAAGATCGGGACGATTTTACTCTCCTATACAAACATTGGGATTACATACCCTTGAGCAGAAGGAGTCCATACCCGCTTCTGACAAAAAATTATACAAACGAATATAAACGCATGTCTCCTGAAGAGAAGGCCATGCTAAAAAAAAGATATCAGGAGTGGGAGTCATTACCTGAGCATGAACAACAAATGTTACGCCGTCGAATGGAGAAATATAAACGACTCCCCCCCCAAGAACGAGAGCGCTTTCAGCAACGGCATCGGCAAATGCAAAAACTTCCACCTGATGAGCGTTATAGGATTCGGGAAAAACTTAGGAAATGGGACAGCCTGCCCCCTGAAGAGCAAGAACAGATCCGTCAACGGTTTCGAGATCAATAAGGGGTGTTTTGCAAGGTATCAGGGCGTCGGTATCCAGACAAAATGGTAGGGTTTGACAGATGCACACTATTGATGGCAAAGAACTTTTGCCGGATGAATCAAACATGCTTCAAAATAAAACTAACACGTTCGTTAACGGTCATAAGAGGGACAAAAATAATCTCATAATCCAGCATCCGATAAATTTCTTTTAACAGTTTATCAAGCCTGGATGCAATTTTATCATCTTCCGATCGGACAGGATCTTTCTCAAAGGGGATTCTGTCAAAGAAAAAAATTTTTTTATACCGCCAAAGCCTGCTCTTTTGAATCGGATCGTCAGGATCTAGTCCTTCCAGGATATAATACCCGATACTGTCCGGGACCGCCCGATCCAGAAAAACTGTTTCTTCTTTTAAAAGAGACTGTTCAATCGCAATCTTTTTATACAAAATGTGGCGTTCAAACGATAAAATATCGGCTTTGATCCGTTCAATGGTTTCTCCGGTTTTTAGTCTTTCGTCAATATATGCCCGGGCAACCTCATGCACTACCGCGTAGCCGAACTGTTCAAGTTCACGAATCACAGCGGTTTTCCCAGAGCAGGGAGCGCCGGTGATCACATGCCAGTTTGTCTGTTGCATGAAATACTCCTAAAATGGAAACTGCCCTTCGACCTTTGTGAAAAATTTATTTATGCAAAAGAAACATTCTCGACTATCGACGCTGCCATTGAATGCATGTATCTGTATCAAGTTGAAAGCGTTTCGCAAAACCTGCACGTACTTCAACCACATATTTGACCGGTCCGGAAGACCTGTAACTTTGGTTTGACATGGGTGTTGTTGATTCGACGATGTTGATGATGCACCCATCTCCTCCTACAAAGATGATGTCAAGAGGAACTATCGTATTTTTCATCCAAAATTTTTGTGGCTTTAGGCGTTCGAAAACGAATAACATTCCGCTTCTATGGTCCAGAGTGTTGCGTCCCATAAGCCCCTTCATTTGAGTTTCGGGTGTATCCGCGATTTCAATAGCAATTGATGCTTTTATAGACTCGTCAGGGTGGACAAAAACAAGAGTCCCGTCTTTACGAATGGACACGGGTGGTTGGTTAACCTGGAGTGTCTGATTTGGGTAGGTACAAGCCGACAAGAGCGATATTGCCAAAAAGAAAAATACCAAAACCATCCGGCAGTGTTGTCTGTTAAATGTTGATTCCATACAAACATTGTAACAAATCAAAACAAATCATCAAGGACAAAGGCGCCCTATATGCACCCAAAATCCGGCGCTACGCCCCGGATCAAATTAATCCCTGAATCTTGTGTAATGTTACCACAAGCCATCTTAAAAATGTAGTTTACGTTCAAGGACAAGGCGCGGGCCGATGAAAAAGCGCAGCATACATGGGAGTATGTGAGCATTTTAAAGAGGCTCGTAACGCAGTAATTGGGCGTTAGATGTATTTTTAAGATGGCTTGTATTTCTTCTTTGTGTTTGTACAAGCATGATCTTTAGTGTTTCCGCAACATTCTTTGTCTTGACTTTGGGTACACCCCTCTTGTTTATCTTTCAAACTTACCGGGTTTTTACAGCTACACTTAGACATTATTTTCACCTCCTTAATGAAGGAACAGATTCTTTTGTCTTTCTTTAATTAGAAATAACAAGGTTTCCATTGCTAATTGTGATTTCAATATCGTTGCTAAACAAATCCATAACGAACTCATACTCTGAAGGCAGAGAATATGTTAGAATTTTTTCCAACAACGGGGCAGTAAAGCCAAACACTAAAGCCATAATACATTCGTCATGCATGACCTTTCGGTATTGCGGGGATAAAATAATTTTCTGTCTATTTCTGACAACCTGTTTCCACGCTTCATATGCAGTATATTGTCCGGAGTTATAAGCTCCCATGGTTTCCTCTCACAATGATATTTTTATTGGTCAGCATCCATTATTAAAAAATGCAAGATGCATACCAAATCAGAGTGCAAATTTGTCATTGTATGGGGAAACATGAATATGTCTTTATAAATCGGTTGGATAGGGTGTGATATGTAGATGATAACGAGAAATTTAATGAACAAGCAAACTATAAAACAATATAATTTTGTCAGACTGAATTAGGATTTTGTCAGATCGGAACAATTTATCGCCAAATTATCTCAGCATCATTTCTGAGCGGCAGTCTTTGATATTTAAATTTCGGATAACCTACCATCATTGCCCCGAAATTAACATTTCCTTCAGGGAATCCCAGTTCTTGTTGCATTGGCGGCCAGAGGGTTGCTGCTGCATTAAAATAACCAGCCCAACATGCCCCAAGGTCAAAAGACGAAGCAGCTAATTCTAAATATGTTAAGGCAATAGTACAAGCAGCCGGAGCTGTTCGATCCTCTTTATGAGCATGGGTAACGATGACATGGGGCGCATTTCTGCATATAAGGTCATTTCCTTCTTCCCAAGAAGAAACGACTCGATTCAGGTTCATAGCGGCAACGAGTGGAGAATCTTCTTTAATTAAGTGGCGCATCCAATCGATAACAAATCCAGCCATTCTTTGGACCTCATCCCTTTCATATATAACCAGCCATTTGACAGGTTGAAAGTTGTGTGCCGAAGGTGCAAATCTTGCTGCATTAATTAGTTTTGTCAGAATCTCTTGCTCAACCTGCTTATTTTTGTAGTTCCTTATAGACCTTCGATAACGCAAAAAGTGCTCGACCTGTTCCGGGCCAAATAACCAGTCGTCATTTACGGGTTGGCACTTTTCTGGTTTCATAATTGCGTGAGACATGGCACCGTGTGGACAAACAGCCACACAATGTCCGCATCTGATACACAGTTTATCTCCACCATCTATAATAGAGGGGAAT
>JAOUGB010000374.1 GCA_029857875.1 Desulfobacteraceae bacterium
CAAAAGAGGCATAAAGACGGCACCGCCCAGGAAAGGAAAGAGATTTACCATACCGGTTGAAGTTCCGGCAATTTCCATGGGAAAAAGCTCTTTAATAATAGTAAATCCGAAAATAACGACTGATGAGGAGCATATTGAAAAAATAAAAAACAGGATATACAGGGTGATATGTGGAAGGCCGGTGGGGTAAATGCTTAGAAAGGCGAGTTCTATCACCAGCACCAGGTTACACAGAATAAACGGCTTTTTCCGGCTTTTCATGACCTTGTCCGACAAGAATCCTAAAGGAGGGCTTCCGATAATCATGCCCCATGCAATCATACTGAGCACTGTACCTGCCTGTGCCCGGCTCATGCCGTAAACATGCATCAGATACGGTCCACCCCAGAGCCCTCCAAATGCAAAAAATACCCCGCAATCGAAAAAGAACCATATGGCCACCGGCCAGAAGTATTTTTCGGATATGACCCGGCGGGCCCCTTCCAACAGCGGGATCTGCTTTGTTGGATGGGTAACTTTGTCGTCACTTTTTTTGTCGAGTTCTTCAATGGAAGGCCATCCTTTATCCTCGGGGCGGTCCCTGACAACAAACCATACCAGCACTACGATAATAAAGGTGCAGCAGCCAATAAGTTCAAAAGAGATTCGCCATCCGAAAAGCAAGGTCATTACAGCAAGAAGCCACGTAGCCGCCAGAACTCCCATTCCGCCGACTGCATTTAAAATGCCTGTCATGAAGGCAAATTCGTGAGGGTGAAACCATCGAGATAGAATTTTCATGGTGGGAATGAAGACCATGGAAACACCGAGTCCCACCATAACCCTTCCAAGAAAGGCAATTTTTATGGTCGGTGCAAATCCAAATATAATACTTCCTGCAGAGGCGATGATTAAAAAGAATGTGACTGATTTTCTTGGTCCCAATGAATCCGACAGAAGGCCGGCAGGAAATTGCATAAAGGCATAGCAGTAAAAATATATCGATCCCAGCAAGCCCATGACACTGGCTGTTGTTTTAAAATCTGCTATTAAATCGTTTGCGACTATGGAAAGGGAAAGGCGGTGGAAGTAAACAAAAAAATAGGCAAGCGTCAGCACAATAAAAATCAGCCACCTGAATCGCATTATCTTTCCTGCAACATTTTCAGTCATTCATTTTCCCCGTAAACATCAAGTTCTTTGCCGTGTGAGAAGAGCGGCATCGCCGGAATATCGAAACCCAGTCGGAGACGGGTATGGTGGGAAAGGGGCGATATAGAATTTTTATATGGCTGATTTATTCTGTTTTTCGTTGCTTCGCCATTTCTTCTGCTCGGAGGTCTTTTTTTAAAATTTTGCCGACATTCGTTTTGGGAAGTTCATTTCTGAATTCAATTTTGGTTGGAAGCTTAAACTTGGCCATTTTGTCTTTGCAATATTCGATAAGTTCTTCCTGTGTGGCGGTTTCGCCTTCTTTAAGCGCAACAAACACCTTGACGGATTCACCTCGACTTGGATGGGGGATGCCGATGGCAGCGGCTTCCTGGACCTTGGGATTTTCATAAAATACTTCTTCAATATCACGCGGGTATACATTCAAACCACCGGATAAGATCATATCTTTTTTTCTGTCAACGATATAAAAATATCCTTCTTCATCCATTTTTCCGATATCACCTGTGTGAAGCCAGCCATCTGTAAGTGTGCCGGCTGTTTCTTCAGCTTTGTTCCAATAACCTTTCATGACTTGTGGGCCTTTAACAAGAATTTCACCCGATTGTCCAATGGGAACATCCGTATTGCCGTCAACCAGGTCAACGATACGGCAATCCGTGTCAGAAATGGGGATCCCGATGCTCCCGACTTTACGTTTCCCTCCGGAAAAGGGATTTACGTGGGTGACCGGTGAGGATTCCGTCAATCCGTATCCTTCGACGATGACAGCACCGGTTTTGTTTTCAAAATCTCTGATCACTTCCAACGGCAGCGGGGCACTGCCTGAAAAACATCCTTTGATTGATGTCAGGTCGATATTGTCGATGTGTGGATGATTCAGTATTCCGATATACATGGTGGGTACCAGGGGCACGAAGGTTGGTTTGAATTTCCGAATGGCTTGTATCAGCGGTTCCGGTTGGGGCTTTGGAACAAGAATGTCTCCCCACCCCAAATAAATGGCCAGATTCATTGCGGTGGTCAGACCAAACACATGAAAAAAAGGAAGTGCTCCCAGCATAATTTCATTGCTGTCAAAAGTGGGGAACCATGCACCAACTTGTTGAATCTGTTTGCTCAGATTGCCGTGTGTCAGCATAACGCCTTTTGAAACACCGGTGGTTCCCCCGGTATACTGATACATGGCAACGTCATCAAACGAAAGCTCAACCTCGGGAGGATTTGGAGAACTTTTTGCCAGAACATCTTTCCATTTGTAAACATCTTTAGACGATTTAACATTTGCCGCGAGATTTTTTTTCTTGGCCACAAGCGGAAACAACAGGTTCTTTGGAAAAGGAAGATAATCACCGATAGAGGTATATATAATCTGTTTTATCTTTGTTTTTGGCCTTAAATCGATCATTCGGTTTCCGAGAAGATCTATGGTTATCAGTGCTTTTGAACCGGAATCATTAAATTGATGTTCAAGCTCACGGTTCGAATACAAAGGGTTGTTCATCACCGCGATGCCGCCGATCTTTAATATGGCATAATAGGCCACGACACAGGGGATTAGGTTGGGCAAAAGGATGGCGACGCTGTCACCCTCTTTGATACCAAGGGAATGCAAGGCTGCGGCAAAACGATTGACCATATCATTGAGTTCGCGATAGGTCATTTTGTATCCCTCAAATAAAAGGGCCATCTTATTCGGAAATTTGCCGGCCGTCCTTTCCAGAATTTTCGGGAGGCATATGTCTTCGTAGTCTAATTTTTCAGGAACCCCTTTTTCATAGCTGCTTAACCAGCATTTATCTTCATATCTGATCTCTGTTGTCATAGGCCCCCCTTTAAGTCCCTCGTCAATCTTTAATTTGATTGCCAAATTAATTCGGGGGTCGGGGTGTTTTTATTTGTTAAATCGCTCCATGGATAATTTTTTTTAAAAACCGTGTAATCACGCCAGAGGCGGACAAGCCTCGTGGTTAAAGGATCGTAAAGAAAGAACAGATATCAATATAAAAACAATGGGTTCAACTTAGAATAAACACTTCCTTACTGTTGAAATATTTCGGTAAGCGTCTGTTCTTTCTAACGATCCCTAAACCACTCAAACAGTACACGCTTTTTTAAAAAAATTATCCATTCCGTTGATATATAAAGGTTTACAATAAAAACTCCCCGACCCCTCAATTAATTAAGATCTCCGTTTCGTTCCAACCGGCCTGTTCCGCTTTTCGAAGATAACGTCTTCGGTGCGGGGCTTGTCCGGGTCAGGCTTTAGCTGATGTGATTTTAAAAAAAAGTATTTAAAAATCCAGGGTCACCGATTTCCTTGTTTATATCTGTTAGGATGAAAATGGATATTTGTCAAGAAAGCTTGTAATTTATGCGATACTAGTATACCAAAATAGACCTGAAATCGAATGAAAAATTGAACTTTTTCTTGACAGTTTAAAGACCCATCTGTTAAAAAATGAATGAGTATTCATTCATTGCTGGGATTAAGGGGTTGAAAATTAAA
>JAOUGB010000375.1 GCA_029857875.1 Desulfobacteraceae bacterium
TCGTACCTATATAGGTGCTTTGCCGGGACGAATCCTTCAGGGCATCAAACAGAGCGGTGCAAACAATCCTGTTTTCATGATGGATGAGATTGACAAGCTTGGTTCTGACTTCAGAGGTGATCCTTCTTCAGCGCTTTTAGAGGCTTTGGATCCTGAACAGAACTCGTCTTTTAGCGACAACTACCTTAATATACCCTTTGATCTTTCCAAGGTTATGTTTATCCTCACTGCCAACTTTACAGATACGATTCCATCAGCGCTCCTTGACAGGATGGAGGTGATTACACTTTCCGGATATACGGAGGATGAAAAAAATGCCATTGCCCAAAAACACCTCATACCGCGTCAGTTAAAGGAAAATGGTTTAAAGTCGAAAACTCTGTCCATCAGTAATGGTTCATTGTCTAAAATCATATCCGAATACACTTCCGAGGCTGGGTTGAGGAACCTTGAACGCGAAATCGGCACCCTTTGTCGCAAGGTGGCACGGAAAATCGCCGAAGGTGATAAAGGTCCGTTTCGAATCACAAAAAATAGCCTGCAAAGTTATCTGGGGGTTCCAAAATATTTTCCTGAAATGGATCAGGAAAATAGCCAGGTGGGTTTATCCACCGGTCTGGCCTGGACACAGGCCGGTGGCGAGGTGCTTTATGTAGAGGCATCACTAATCGACGGAAAAGGGGAACTCATCGTCACTGGCCAAATCGGGGAAGTTATGCAGGAGTCTGCTCGGGCGGCCCTGAGTTATGCCCGTGCGAATCTTGTTTCTTTCGGGATCAAAAAAAATATTCTTGAAAATAAGGACATTCATATTCATGTTCCAGCTGGCGCAATCCCCAAAGATGGGCCGTCTGCCGGAATCGCAATGGCGACAGCACTTATATCTATTTTGGTAAACAAACCGGTCAATAAAGATGTTGCCATGACCGGAGAAATTACATTGAGGGGAAGAGTGCTTCCTATAGGCGGTTTGAAAGAAAAAGCATTGGGTGCACTGAGGGCTGGGATTCGTACAATCATTATTCCTGAAAAAAACAAAAAGGATCTGGCTGAAATTCCGATGAATGTAAAGCGAAAAATCAATTTTGTTCCTGCGAAAAACATGGAAAAAGTTATTTCAGTTGCAATTGATGAAGGTTGATGGCTGATAAGTAATATGAGAATACTTGCTGTTGATACGGCGACAACCAGCTGCAGTGTCGCGATTGTGGATAAAACGTCTTTGCTTTCGGAGTTTACAATAGACAGGGAAGAGACACATTCTAAACATTTAATGGATATGATAAAGACGGCCATGAGAATGGCAGGCCTTAATTTTTCTGATCTGGATGGATTTGCAGTAACCAGGGGTCCTGGATCCTTTACAGGCCTGAGAATTGGTATGAGTACCATCAAGGGGCTTGCCGTGGCATCAGAAAAACCGGTTGTCGGTGTTTCAAGCCTGGAAACGCTTGCACTTCAAGTGTCTTATTCTCGTGATCTTATATGTCCGATTTTAGATGCGCGTAGAGGAGAGGTTTATTTTTCCCGATACAGGTTCCTAAACGGTCATTTAAAAAAGCAAACAAGAGAACGCGTGACACCTCCTGATAAAGCTGTTGATGATCTTAACGAAACTTGCCTGTTTGTGGGTAATGGCGCTTTGCTATATAAAGAAATGATATTGGAAAAAATGGGTGAATTTGCGTCTTTTGCACCGATGATTCAAAATACGATTAGAGCTTCAACTTTGGCTTATTTTAGCATGGCAAAATTCGAAAACAACGATACAGATGATATTGAAAAAATATTGCCGTATTATCTCCGGAAATCTGATGCAGAGTTGAATTTAGTGATATCATAACTCAAGTTTCACATCCCAATGATTTTACCTTAAAAAATTTTCTCGACCTACTGCACTGTGCTGGCGGTGCTGAAAATTAAGGGTACGAACCTTGAATAAGAAAACACCTTAATATTTAACAAAAAGAACATTCATCACGGTTATTATTGACAATATGGATTCATTTTTGATAAACAAAATAGTTTAGTCTTTTATTTTATAAAGTAAGATCAACCAGGGCATACGAGATGAGCAACTTTATTTGGTCTGACGTACCCAGCGACTCTGCCTTTCCGTTGGCAAGTGCTGGGTATCCTTTTATATTTGCTTCTGTATTTACAACTGTTGTATTCGCCCTTTTGGGGCTCACCACGTTGTCTCTGATGGGTCTTGCTGCGACCTTTTTCATCTGTTATTTTTTCAGGGATCCGGACCGCGTTATCCCCAATTATGCCGGATGTGTTGTTTCGCCGGCTGATGGAAGGGTTATTTCGGCGGGTTTGGTCGATAACAGTCGATTTTATGAAGGTTCGTGCATAAAGATCAGCATCTTTATGTCGATTTTTAATGTTCATGTCAATCGTATTCCCCATGAAGGACAGGTAAAAAAGATTCACTATTTTCCTGGAAAATTTTTTTCCGCCAATTTGGATAAGGCATCAAATCATAATGAACACAATGCAATTTTTATAGAAACCGAAGGAGGGAAAAATATTTGTACGGTCCAAATAGCAGGACTGATTGCAAGGCGCATCATCTGTAAATTACAAAAGGGTGATATTGTTACCCGGGGACAGCGTTTTGGCTTAATATGTTTTGGATCACGTTTAGATATTTATCTTCCTCCTGAGATAAATTTGAAAGTGGCAGTGGGAGACAAGTTAAAGGCCGGGACATCTGTTTTGGGAGATTTGATATGATAAGAACAAAAAAAAAGAAAAAAGAAAAATTGCATCGAGGAATTTATATCCTACCCAATATATTTACATCGCTCAATCTTTTTTTCGGATTTTATGCTGTTATCGCCGCAATAAACGGAAAATTTGTCGCTGCGGCGGTAGCTATTATTATCGGCGTATTATTTGATATCATGGATGGAAAAATCGCCAGGGCTACGAATACTACCAGCAAATTCGGGATTGAATACGATTCCCTGGCCGACCTTATATCTTTTGGTCTTGCGCCGGGATTAATGATATATTTGTGGTCTCTAAAGCCATTGGGAAGAATCGGATGGCTGGCTGCATTTCTATTTATGGCTTGTGGAGCCCTTCGCCTCGCCCGTTTTAATTCACAGGTGGACGTAATAAGCAGTGATCACTTTGTGGGGCTTCCAATTCCGGCCGGAGCGGGTATGGCAGCAACTGCCGTTTTATTTTGTCATAAATTTGGTATCGAAGGAAAAATTAATCCCATCCTCATTCTTGTGATGCTGTATGTACTTTCTTTTTTAATGGTAAGCACCATAAAATATAACAGTTTCAAAAAGCCCGAGCTGTTTAAAAAAATGAATTTCAATGTTCTGGTGGCAATTATCCTGATATTGATTTTCATCGCCGCCCAGCCATCCGTTGCTCTATTTTTTTTGGCGCTGACTTATGTTGTTTCAGGTCCTTTAATTGGCATTAAACATCATAAAAAAGCGAGTCAAAACATATCGGAAACCAGTGATGCAACTGAGCACGAGTCTATCTCCATTTAAATGAAAACCATCAAAAATCATTTTCACAATGACGATTAAAAACACTTAGACTGCTTGATTGGATTTATTCATATGACAAAAGAATATCACATTTCTGTAATTCCAGGTGACGGTACCGGACCCGAAGT
>JAOUGB010000376.1 GCA_029857875.1 Desulfobacteraceae bacterium
CCTCCGACTTCCTGCTCCTAAAGCAGGCGCGCTTCCAGGCTGCGCCACGCCCCGACGATGAATGTTTCTATCATTATCTAATTGATCGTGCAAGCAGATTTTGACGGCTTGATAAAACCACCGATTTCTGAATATCGAAACGAAATACGGGATTAATGGCTATTGTGCTTTTTCAAAAAAATCATCGATGCCCTTTTTGATTTTTTGGGCAAGAAACGACAGCAAAACGATATCATTCAGCGATTTTTCTTCTTTAGGGTTGGTGATATATCCGATTTCAATTAGAACCGCAGGCGTGTCCGCACCTTCTAGAACCATCAGCGGCGCTCCTTGAATTTCAGCGCTATATTCAACGTTTTCACCAATCTTTTCCTTAAGACTGTTCAGGATACGCTCGGCAAGAACTTTGCTGTTTTTTTGATGTCTGCCTTGAATATTAGACCATAGTTCCTTAAAATTTGAGCTTTTCGATTCTTCAATGGATTCCGTTTCAAGCATAAGAGCGAAAGTTGAAGTTTTTTCATAATAATATAATGAAATACCGCTTGCTTGATGGAGAAAGCTACCCCCGGTATGAATGCTGATGAACATGTCTGCATTCATATGATTGGCCATGGCTGTCCGTTCAAGGATGTCGATCCAATAGTCATCTGTTCGAGTAAGAATTACATTATACGTCTTTTCGAGTTCTAATGCCAATACCCGGGCGAATTCCATGGTAACGTTTTTTTCAAAAGTGCCGTCAGGTCCCTCGGCGCCTTTATCATAACCGCCGTGTCCGGGGTCTATAACAATGGTTTTTTTCTGAATCTGAAAATGCGATTTGTTGGACTTTGCTTCTGTAATTGTAAAATGTGCAAGCATCATAAAGAGCAATAAGATTATGACGATATGGAGCTTAAAAAGAATCGGCTTATAACTTTTCATCATAACATCAAAATTCCCTATTTGACTTGACAGATGCCTGATTTGACATTATTTTTATTGTTTGATTTTTCTTAAAATCTAATATATTTTGAGATAATGTCATGACGGCTTTCAAACTATTTAGAAACATCACGATAGCCTATGATTTTCCTGGAATAAATCTTGTGAAAAATGTTAACCCATATTCGGGTTTAAATCAAATGAAAGTACGTCGTTAGACATTACATCCATTCGGTGATTTTACCGATCGAATCTTTAAACAGAACACCCCGGCCGGTTTGGTTGGCAAATACAATTTAACCATAGATGAACGTAAACAATTTTCGCTCATTTAAGATTTAGCATAATAAGAACATACACATTTAAAATGCGAGAGTGGCGGAACTGGTAGACGCACTGGACTTAGGATCCAGCTCTGGCGACAGAGTGGGAGTTCAAATCTCCCCTCTCGCACCATTTATTTCGGCTTAGAAAACCACGTCCTCTGGGCGTGGTCAGAGTTTTTGGCTCTGCCTGAAGAATCGCTGAAAGAGTTTGAAGTGAACTAAAGTTTAAAGTGAGCTAAAGTTAAGGAATTCTGTCAATTATATAAAAACATCAGAGCGAAGCGACTCCATAACTTTAGGCACTTTAGATCACTTTAGACACTTTTAACTTGTACGGCTTTAAATAAAACAGCCCCTTTCAGGGGCAAGCTAAAGCCTGGTCCTTTGGGCCAGGATTCTTTACTATTCACTTGAGGTGCCTGGGATATTGTCAATCTTTGGGCACTAATTTATTAGAAAGGAAATCTATGCAAGTTACAGTAGAAGATGTGAGCAGTGTTAAAAAGATCCTGCATATTGAGGTGCCGGAAACAATCGTCATTCGTGAGCTGGACAATGCCTATAAAAATCTTAAAAAAACCGCCAAAATAAAGGGTTTTCGTCCTGGTAAAGCACCTCGTTCGGTTTTGGAGCGGTTATTTAAAAAGGATGTCCATGGTGATGTATCCTCAAAATTGCTTCAGGATTCCTTTGTGGAGGCCCTCAAGGAGACCGAATTAAATATCATCGGAAATCCACAAATTGAACCGCCTCAACTCGAGGAAAAGGGTCCGTATAAATATAATGCCACAGTGGAGGTAAAACCTGAAATTGATGACATTGATTTCAAGGGATTAACACTGAAAAAAGCGTTATATCAGGTTACGGATGAAGAAATGGAGGCACAGCTTAAACTGCTCCAGAAGAACCTATCACAACAAAAACCCGTAACTGAAGATCGAGCAGCACAAGAAAACGATTCTGTACGGATCGACTACGAAGGCTTTGTAGGCGGCGAACCCTTTCCGGAAACCCAGAAAACCGAAAACTTTACCATGAAAATCGGTGCAGGCGCCATTTCAAAAACCCTGGACGAAGAATTGATCGGTATGAAGCCGGGTGAAGACAAAGAAATAACCGTAAATTTTCCCGAAGACCACTTCAATGATAAACTGGCAAACCATGAAATTACGTTTCATGTAAAACTCCATGAAATCAGAGAAGAAATCCTTCCTGAAATCGATGATGAATTTGCCAAAAAACTCGGCCAATATGAAACGTTAGACGACTTGAAAAATGCCATAACAAACAATTTAAATGAGGGATATCAAAAGCGTGTGCAGCAGGAACTGAATGAACAGATCTATAAAGGCTTGATTGAAAGAACGGAATTTGAATTGCCTGAATCAATGGTAGACTATGAGCTGAACAATATTATTGATGAAATTGAAAAGACGTTGACATATTATAACAAATCCATGGAAGAACAGGGCCTGACAAAGGAAATGCTTGCCGAAAAACATCGTGAAACAGCGGAAAAAAAAGTAAGACGCCATCTGATTTTAGGCAAGGTCATTGATCAGGAAAATATGGAGCTTTCTGATCAAGAATTGGAAGACGGTTTCGCGGAGATGGCAAAGGCGGTTAATCAGCCGGTTGAAGCAATCAAGAATTACTATCAACAGAACCAGGATAATCTCGATTTTTTTAAACACACCTTACTTGAAAAACAGGCCATCAAGCTTATTATTAAGAATAGCAACATTGAAGAAGTTGAGCCGGAGTTGAAGAAAAATACTGAAAGTTGATGAAACTTTAAAACGTTTTGTGCTATGATTGTTGTGAAAAAAAAAGAAATCTTTTAGAAATTATCCGTAATTCCAAAAAAACACTTAATAAGGAGATGATTTGTGCCGTTAATACCTATGGTTATAGAACAAAGCAGTAGGGGTGAGCGAGCCTACGACATATACTCAAGGCTCCTCAAGGACAGGATTATTTTCCTTGGGACAGCCATGACTGATGAGGTTGCAAATCTTTTAATCGCACAGCTCTTATTTCTTGAGTCCGAAGACCCTGATAAGGATATAAATTTCTACATAAATTCGCCCGGAGGTATTGTTACTGCAGGATTGGCGGTTTATGATACCATGCAGTACATCAAACCGGACATTGCAACGGTATGTATCGGTCAGGCTGCCAGTATGGGTGCCCTTTTATTGACCGCTGGGACAAAGGGAAAACGGTATTCACTTCCTAATTCAAGGATTTTGATCCATCAACCCATGGGAGGATTTCAGGGACAGGCATCAGATATCGAGATCCAGGCCAAAGAAATCCTGCGCATGAAAGAAACCTTAAATCAAATACTGGTGCTTCATACTGGAAAAACATTGAGTCAAATACAAAA
>JAOUGB010000377.1 GCA_029857875.1 Desulfobacteraceae bacterium
GGTGTATCTCTTTGCCCGTGCCGTGGCTCTTCCCATTTTTGGTAAACTCTGTGACCTGTTTAACAGCAAAAGGCTGTATATGATATCCATCATCATCTTTTTAATTAGCTCGCTTTGTGCAGGGATATCTCACAGTATGGCCCAGCTGACTTTTTCTCGAGCTATTCAAGGTGTGGGTGCAGGCGGCAATTTTGCTCTGGCCTATATTGTTCTGGCGGATATTTCTCCACCGGAACGGCGTGGCAAAATGATGTCGCTAATCAGTTTTGTCTGGGGTTTATCAAGTGTTCTGGGGCCCACTTTGGGCGGATTTATTGTCAATTATTTTTCATGGCGTTGGATTTTTTATATGAACGTTCCCCTTGGAATCGTCGCCCTCATCGGAATCTGTGTGTATTTAGAGGAAACCCGTGAAAAGAAAAAAGAAGCTTCCATCGATTATCTGGGCACTTTAACGCTTTCAACAACCATACTGGCATTGCTAACGGCCTTTTTGCTGGGGGGGCGCTCGTATCCATGGACATCACCTCAAGTCCTTGGACTTTTTATATTGACATTGTGTTCAGGAGTGGTTTTTTATATCATCGAACGCCATGCAAAGGAACCAATTCTGCCCATTGGATTTTTCCAAGTACGTGGTTTCAGTATCGCCAACAGTTCAGCATTTTTTGCAAGCATTGCCATTTTTTCACTCTCAGCATACAGTCCTCTTTTTATCCAGGGTGCTCTGGGAAAAACCCCTGCCCAATTGGGCCTGGCCATGGTTCCTTTAAGCTTGGGATGGTCAATGGGAGCATTGCTCTGCGGCCAGATCGTTCATTTACTGAAAGAGAGACCAAGCACTTTGTTGGGCGCTGTTCTGCTTTTGGCCGGGTGTGGTTTGACCCTCACATTTTCAATTTCCACGTCTTTAACGGCTTGTTCCATTGTTTTGGCCATTGCAGGTCTCGGAATGGGTTTTGTATCCATTTCCACACTCCTCATCGTGCAGAACAGCCTCCCTGGAGAAGATCTGGGGATTGCTACCGCCTCTCATCAATTCAGCAGAACCCTTGGCGGGACCATTGGTATCGGTATTTCAGGGAGTTTAGTAACCGCTCGGCTCCAGACAGCCATGGACGTATTGAGGATGCCAGGAATTGATGGCGGAATTCATCCATCTCTTTCCACCCATTTACAGCAGAGCATTGAGGACCTATTTCGACCGGAGATACAATCCTTTCTCACGGAAAATGTTCAAAAAGCCCTTCGGGAAGCGGTTGTTGAGGGTGTTACTTTGGTTTTTTGGGTATCATTGATCACGGCATGCATGTGCCTGTTCTTCAGTTACAGATTACCGGAATGATAAGAGAGCAAAAATGTTAAAGATGAAAAAAGCACCCCACCCAACAACTGGCCTTAGAAGCAGACGTCTTACGAAAGACACATTTCGTTTTGATTGCCATCCCGGCGTAACATGTTTTACCCGTTGCTGCAAAGATGCGGACATGTATCTTTATCCATATGATGTCATCCGTATGAAAAACCGGCTCGGCATTACATCAGATCAGTTCTTGGAACAGTATACGTTTCAAGCAATTAGAGACAATCCACATTTTCCGAGCCTTATGCTGAAAATGGCGGACAATGACGAGAAATGGTGCCCGTTTTTATCAATAAAAGGGTGTATGATATACGAAGACCGCCCATTTTCCTGCCGAGCGTATCCGCTGGAGCGTGCTGTGGCAAGAACCGGTGATGAGATTGAACGAACCGTTTTGTATTTCATTGCCGAAGATTCCTACTGCAAAGGCCACAAAGAATCTCGTGAATGGACGATAAAAGAGTGGATTGAGGATCAAAAGATTCAGATATACAATGATATGAATGACTTGTGGGTCGATATCGATACCCTGTTTCGAGCAAATCCATGGGGCCCGCAAGGGATCGATAATCCTGCTTTTAAAATGGCATTTATGGCTTGCTTTAATGTCGATGAATTTAAGAAGTTTGTTTTTGAAAGCACTTTTTTATCAAGATTTAATGTGCATCAGGATAAAATCGGCCGACTGCGGGAATCGGATGTTGAGTTAATGAAATTCGGTTTTGACTGGATAAAGTTTTTTCTGACCGGCAAAGGTCCACTCATGATGGCCCCATCAAAAGATGACTTGATTTAAAATATGTCTTTTTTCTCACATTCCTGGGACATGTCACCGCAAGAGGCAAGACGATTGCAGATGAAATTGGCAACCCATGTTATCCGGGAAAACAGGTTGGGAACGGTTAAAACGGTTGCCGGTATCGATGTGGGGCTAAAAGGTAACATGGCGTGTGCGGCCATCGTGGTGCTTAATTTTCCCAAACTCGACGTTGCCGCTCAATCCACGGCCACGAGACGAATTACATGTCCATATATTCCGGGCCTATTAAGCTTTCGTGAAGGTCCGGTGATTCTTGATGCCCTTGATCGGCTTGATCGTAAACCGGATCTCCTTATTTTCGACGGCCAGGGTATCGCCCATCCCTGCCGCCTGGGGATTGCCAGTCATATCGGGCTGCTTTCCGATTGTCCTTCCATTGGCTGTGCCAAATCCAGGCTGTGTGGGCAATCTCAGGAACCGGATGTTGAGCGTGGCAGCCATGTCCCACTCATGGACCATGGAGAAACCATCGGCGCCATTGTACGGACGCGAACCGGCGTTAAGCCGGTGTTTGTATCCATTGGACACCGGGTGGATTTAAAAACGTGCATTGATGTTGTTTTAGCATGCTGCAAGGGATACCGCCTGCCGGAGACGACGCGCAAGGCACATCGCTTGGCGGCTGAATGGAAAAACTTCAATTAGATGTCGCCCATTTCCGGATTCGGGACATTGTTTGGTTTTGCCATGTATTGGACACCCGAAGATGAATGAAATGGGAAAAAAGGTTGTTCACAAGTACGACAACCTTTTCTATCAGATATACCTTCTCGAGAACAACGCCCTCAAGGTCATCCGGGGTTTCCACCGGCCCGGTCTCCGGCAGTTTCAGATTGGAGATGTTGAGGCTTTCCCCTTTGAGACTAAATTTCCAGTTTTGAGCACCGGTTTTATAGGACAGGTGTATTTCAGTAACCACAGAGCCTTTTGTAAGCGCCACCAGTCCTTCTTCCAGGCTGGCATTATCGCCTTTAATGGTGACGGTCTCTTTGGCGTTATTGAGAGTGTTTTCAAGGACCAGCCGATTTCCGACGGTTAACGAAACAAGATCCGGGTCATGTTGGCGAAACGAGCCCTGATCGTTTTCAATCATGAACCACAGCCAGGTCAGAAATTCGTTTCCCAGGAATTTGTAACGGTTATATGCGACAGCGATATCCAGCATCAGTTATTCCTCAGATAGGCTTTTTTCCAGTTTTCGTAAAACATCGCGTTCTTGGTCCGACAGTCCGGCCATTCGATCAGCCGCGGTGTAGGGAAACAGGCGCATCAGCTGAAGGTTAAAGGATTTGATAAAAAGTGTCTCCAAAGCTTCATTGGCTGCTTTTAAGTTGGAAAAGAACCACAAAGAGGCGGTATCGTACTCCCACACCAAATCATACACATTCGGTGCGGCCGGAATCCGATGGACAAGGGTGTTGACAACATGATCTTTAATGGATTTTTTTTCA
>JAOUGB010000378.1 GCA_029857875.1 Desulfobacteraceae bacterium
AAAAAATTGATAAATACAAAACATTAAACACCAAGTGTGTTAATCCTGAGAAAGGAGAAAAATCATGGCAGAAATGAAGATCAGTTATGATGGCAATTACCCAACCGTTGAAATTAATTTTTCCTTAAATGAGGAAAGAGAAGATTACAGCATTAAATTGCCGATGTCTAAAATGTGGTATAAAGACATCATTTATGAAATAGAGAAAGTTGCAGAAGAGGAAAAAAAGAAGGCGGCAAAATATTTGCATGAGGACAATCGGCAAATGATGACTCACTCCTTTGATATATATTCAAAGTTAATAGAAATTGGCAAAGAACTTAGAAAAGATTTAGAAATGGATTCAGAAGGTATTAAATTGGGTAACACTTCTGGAGGTTTGTAGAAGACAAAAATATATTTCAGCCCGCTACATCTATCGCCTCCACCCGATTTACGGTCATGGTGACAGCGCCGAAGTCTTCTTCCACTTTGCCATGTAGGATAAAGGGACGGCTTCGATCCAGGATGCCACAGAAGCGGCGGTAGGCTTTGGGGAAAAAGATCGTTTCAATCAGCCCGGTGTCGTCTTCAAAAGTCAGAAATTCCATGGGATCGCCATGCTTGGTGTGCACAACCTTTCCGGTAATCAACAGACCGGCAATGCGAACTTGACGGCCGATGAAGCGATGCAAGTCCATGGCTTTGACAGTCTTTCGTTTCTTTAACGTATCGGCGTATAACATCATGGGATGCTGATCGCACAAAAAACCCAGGGCTGCAAATTCTTGCCGCAAACGCTCTATTTTCTTCTCCGGCGGGAACGCCGGTTTTGGCACGTCCATCCTTCCATTAAACAAATCCCCTGCCCCATTTCGGCTTGATCTGGATTTTTGCCGGCAGGCTAACTCCCACAACAGGGCAGCGCGATTCTCTTTTGGATGGAGCAAATCAAAAGCACCAGCGTTAACCAGAGAGCGGGCTTCAGGTCTGGCCGGCTGAATTCGATCAAGGAAATCAACGATGTCGTTGTAAGGTTTTTCTTTGCGCCCTGAAACAATACGTTTGCCTGTTTCTGAACTTACATTCTTTACGGAGGACAATCCCACCCGAATAATTCCATCGCGGCCTTTCCAAAGGATATTGCTGTTGTTTACGTCAGGGGGCAGAATTTTCACACCCATGCGGCGTGCTTCCGACACGTAAGCAAAGGTGCTGTAAAAACCGCCATGATTGCTGATGACCGCGGCCATAAACTCTGCAGGATAATGGGTCTTCAGGTAGGCTGCCTGGAAAGAGACCCGGGCATAGCTGGCACTATGAGGCTTGCAAAATGAATAACCGCTGAAACTCATCATCATGTTCCAAATGGCCGCAATCTGATCGTTACCAACCCCCTTTGCTTGTGCACCTGCAGTGAAACGTGCGTGATAATCGTCCAATTTTCGGATCTTATCTTTCTTGGACATGATCTTGCGAAGACCATCAGCGTCAGCATGTGAAAATCCGGCCAGCGCCACAGCGGTTTTGGAAACATCCTCTTGATAGACCATGATTCCATAGGTTTCCTCAAGTACATCCGAAAGTAAAGGATGAATCGACTCCCACCTACCCCCACGCAGGCGACGCACGTATTCACGGATAAATTCATTGGCCGCCGGCCGTATAATACTACTGTTGATCACCAGATGTTCAAAATCGCCAACCTTTGTCTTTTTCTGTAACATGCGCATGGCGGGACTTTCGATGTAAAAGCAACCTATGGTATTCCCTTTTGCCACATTCGCCTGTGTAGCGCCATCATCTTCCGGCTCCCAGAACTGCTCGTCAAATTCCGTTCCGTTATCCCGAAGATTTGCAACGGCATCGCGGATAACCCCCAGGCTGCGATTGCCGAGAAGATCGATTTTGACCAGTCCGCTCTCTTCTGCAGCATCTTTTTCCCACTGAATAATCGGAACACCTTTGGGAGCAAGTTCAACAGGAACATAATTGTCTATGGGCTCAGGGGTAATCACCACACCACCCGGATGGACGGAAATGTAGCGTGGAACACCAATGATGTGCCGGGCTGTGCGAACAATTTTTGGCCAGGGCTCTGGAAAATCAAATCCAGAAAACTCGGGCAATTGTTTAAGCTTCTGAAGAAAATCTTCTTTAGTGTGATCCTTTCGCCAGAACCATGGAAGATGTTTGGTAACACGGCCGATCTCTCGTTCGGTGAGTCCAAAGACTTTGGCCACCTCCCGTATTGCCATGCGTGGTCGAAAAGTGATGTGATTACAGATCAGCGCGGCGTGACCTTTATATTGGTCCAATACGGACTGCAAAATCTTGTCCCGTTCATCCCAGGCAAAATCGATATCGATATCCGGTGGATCTGAACGCCCAGGGTTCAGAAACCGTTCGAAATACAAATTGTGCTTGATAGGACAGACATTGGTTATTCCCAGGCTGTAAGCTATCAGTGATGCCGCACCGCTTCCCCGGCCGCAAATGCGCGGACTGCGAGACACGATATCCTGAACCACAAGAAAATATGATGAAAATCCCATCTCCTTAATGATATGAAGTTCATGTTCCAGGCGATCCACAACCGTTTCAGACAAATCATCTCCGTAGCGTTTTCTCGCTCCCTTATAAGCGGCAGCCCGCAGTGTTTGATCGGCACCGTTTGATTGTATATCGGTCCATGGCGGCATGACAAGCCCACGACAAGGACCGGTGAATGTCAACTGCTCTGCAATGGCTTCAGTGGCTCGAAGTACATCCGGCCAGATGGCAAAACGTCTGGTATACTCGGATGCCGTTGCCAGCCATGCGTCGGGCGACGTTGTCTCTTCCACCGTTAATCGGGAAAGAGAGATGTTCAAATCGATGGCCCGCAATACCCGGTGTGTCTTAAAATCATCCGGATCTGTAAAGAAACTTCCAGGCGTGAACAGCATCGGAAGGCCAAGATATCGGGACGTCTTCCGCAATCGAAAGGCAGCGCCATCCGGTTTGCCTGAAACCGCCGCTGCAACCGCTAATCCAGCTTCATGCCACTGTGTCAAAAGCTCTGGATGTTGTGTGATGATCACCAATCCTCTGGCATGGGTGAGGATAACAGATTTTAGGTCAAACACCGCATCAACATGACGACGTGTAAGGATACGGCAAAGATTACGGTAGCCCTGATCGTTTTTCACAAGACAAACCGCTCGGTATCCGGTTTCGGAATCCGTCAATTCCGCACCGACAATCGGAGTTATATTCTCGCGCTTACAACTCTTTAAAAAGGACCAGAGGCCGTATAAATTGTTGGTATCCGTGATCGCAAGACGACGATAACCCCGTTTTTTTGCAGCAGCACAGATCTTCTCCGGAGAACATGTGCCCCACATCAATGAATAATACGAATGAACGGAAAGAGGAACCATGTTAGGATTGATGATTTATGATTGACGATTTATGATTGAAAAATTAAATAAGCCCTTGTCAATTCCCCTTTAAATAACCAATCGACAATCATCAATTTAATTAAGGGTTCTTCCCACGCGAATGGCATTGAATCCGTAGTGACGGCGGATGGAATCAAGGGCAAAAATCAGATTGTCGCTTTTCTTTTTTTCTTGTTCGTGTTCTCTAAAAAGCGCCATTTGTGCCGGGGGA
>JAOUGB010000379.1 GCA_029857875.1 Desulfobacteraceae bacterium
GTAGACGCGAATCGGGTCATTAGGCTTGATGGCATAAATGAGCGCTGCCCGACTCGACCCGGAAAAGTGGGTAAGACCATCCCGAAGTCCATCAAGAGTATGAAAAAGGCACAGGTTTCTGAAAGATTCTGCGGTCATTCTGTTTCTTATGATTTATACGCTTTAAAATTGGGTAAAACTATATTTCAAAAAACACACCGAAACCCGAACGTCTCATTATGTTGCCGTTCTGTTTAACGGTGTTTATTAGAAATAGGGCCTTAATAATGAGCGACTTTTATTCCCTTGGCCTCTAAAGAACTAAGGATAAAAACGGCCTTAATATAATCTGTTCTTGAAGCTGGGTCAAGATAATCCAGCACCTTGTCTCCGGTGCTAAAATCGGATGCACAAAAAAGAAGGCTTTCTTTTAACGGAGTATTATTATTTAATATCGCAAGATTATTAAAAAATGTGATATAAAAATGATAGGGTGTTTCGCCTTTACAATTTGTAAAAAATGCTGACATCATATTTGCTGTAAATTCAAACAATTTGATCTTCTTTTTCCTGATAATTCAGTTTTATCTGAGAGTTGTCTACATATTTTGTATTTTCAAAATCTGGCATGAATATCGCAGTCGATATGGATAATTAAGAACCCAATTGAGCAAAGGGCGATGGTGTCCCAAGCCTCACTTTGTTTATGCTCATTAATGAAAATGAATCATCAAGACCAAATTTTTGGGTTTATGATCAGGCCGGAATTCTATCCTCACCCCGTGAGTAGCATAGAACAGCGAGAAACGCATATTTCTCATGTCTTTCTTACAGGCGATTATGTCTATAAAATTAAAAAACCGGTCAACCTCGATTTTCTCGATTTCACCACTTTGGAAAAGCGTTATTATTACTGCCATCAGGAAGTTATTCTGAATAAACGTCTGTCTCACAACGTCTATTTTGACGTCGTTCCCATCAATCTCAAAGACGGTAAATACCATCTGAACGGGCCGGGCATTCCCGTTGAATATGCTGTGAAAATGCGACAACTTCCTGAGGACCGTTCCATGGTCCGCCTGTTGAAAAGAAATAAGATTAACAGAGTTCTTATCGAAGAGCTGGCTGTAATTCTATCTGAATTTTACGTCCAAGGTCCATCCGTTGAGCATATTCACTCCTCCGGGGCTTGGGAGACCATTCTGGCAAATTGTGAGGAAAACTTTCAACAAACGACAATGTTCGCCGGAGAAATTCTTGATGAACGAATATTTCAGATTGTCCGATCCGCTACACTCTCCTTCTTACACAGAAAAAAAGAACTTTTTGACAATCGAATCAAAAGTAAAAAAATTCGAGACTGCCATGGTGACCTGAGAACCGGACATATCTATTTTACCGATGAAGGGATTCAGATCATTGACTGCATCGAATTTAATGAACGTTTCAGGTTTCAAGACGTTACATCAGATCTGGCGTTTTTGGCAATGGATCTCGATTACGAGGGTTTTCCACAAATTGCCAATTATCTACTCGATGACTATGCGAAACATACTGAAGATCCGGACATTTTTGTTCTTATCGATTTTTACAAATGCTACCGGGCTTTTGTGCGGTGCAAGGTGAATTGCATCCGTCTTCAGGAAGGTGATCTGGGTAAGAAAGAAAGAACGAAGCTTCTTAGGGAAACCAATAAATATTTAGATTTCGCCTACCGATACGCGGTGCTGTTCACACGTCCCACGCTCTGGGCGGTGTGCGGAATGCCGGGTTCGGGTAAGAGTACGATTTCAAGAGAACTTTCCAGAATTTTTAGAATCAAAGCATTCCAATCCGATGTGATCCGCAAAGAATTGTTCGGTATAAGACCTGGCGATCCGTCGGGCATGCCGTTTGAAGCGGGCATTTATTCAAAAAGCGCCAGCAGTCTTACGTATGGCAGGCTTCTTCTATTGGCCCAGGAAGAAATTGAACAGGGGAGATCCGTTATTTTGGACGCAACATATGGTAAGCAACATGATCGAGTTGAAGCCATACGTATGGCAAAAGACAACGAAGCAAACATTGTTTTTGTTGAATGTGTATTAAAAGAAAATGTTATTAAAGAACGCCTATTAAAGCGCGAAGCCGGATATCCGGTTTCAGACGCCCGGTACCACCATTATGAAGATTTCAAGAAGCGATTTGAACCTTTGAACGAATTGGGTGATGAGATGCATATTCGTGTTGACACTGAAAAGCCATTGGAAGAGTGTATGGAGCAAATTCTGGCCAAGGACTATTATATTGCATCTTTAAATACCTATCCTAACAACTTCCGGCCGAAAAGGAGAAAAGATGTTTAAGCGAATATTGGCGGCATCAGACGTGTTGACCGCCATGGACACAACGATTTTAACGGCTGCAAAAATTGCCGAACGTAACAATTCAAAATTATACATCCTTCACGTACTGGAATCTACTTCTACAGAGAATCGTCATCTTATCAAACACTTTAGAACAGGTGAAGATATCATTACGACCATAGATTACGAAAAAAGCGTAAAAACACAACTGGAGAAGATCTATAAAGATACGTTTCACCCTTCCCTTAAGTATGAAATCAGAGTCGCACCCGGTTTTCCATGGGAGGAAATTTTGAGATGGTCAAGGGAGAAAAGTACAGATCTGATTGTGATGGGGCCCCATTCCACAAGAGCTGAAGAAAAAAAAGTGGTCAGAGTGGTTGGAAAGATCGGGAGTACTGTAGAAGGCGTTATTATGCGCGAGAACTGTCCGGTAATGATTGTTAATCCATCAATCCCCAAAAAACCGATCGCGTTTAAAAGGATTCTGGTGAGTATCGACTTCTCAAGATCTTGCGAATGTGCATTGTGTTTTGCAGTAAAATTTGCCAAAAAGTACCGCTCGAAACTTTTCCCGTTTCATATGATACCTGTCCCTCCGCTTCCCAAATACTCCAAGGCTGATTATGAGGCCGATATTGACTCGGCAAAGAAAAAGCTCAAAGAATTTTGCCGTGAGTTCCTTGAAGAAATAGATCATGAATATAATGTTTGGGGAGGCACCCTGCCGCATCTTGAAATTGTAAAATGTGCTGACAAAAAAGACGCCGACCTCATTATGATGGGTTCCCATACCAAGGAAAAGAATGGAAAATGGTATGCCGGGAGCGTTGTGGAACGCACCAGTTATAGATCCAACTGTCCGGTAGTCACCGTCACGGACCCTGAAGTTTTGTTGCCATGGAAGGATAGCCTAACAGCAAAAATTCATGATCAAAAGGGCATAGACAGATCAATTCGTGTTTTTAGCAAAAAGGAAAAGCCGGAATAGACTAAGCGCTCTAATTCATAAATATGATGACGTATTTTGATCAGGTACGCTATTCCGGATAAGCTGAAGTCCAAAAGTTTGAAGTTTGAAATGCCTAAAGTGAGCTAAAGCCCGCCCTGGTGCGTATCGCTCATATCTTGATCTTACCTATGAACCATTACAAACGCAACTTTTTGAGTACAAAGTATTGGTGATCGGTCTGGGCCAGGGTTGAGGAACGCGCTTTCAGCGCGATCAATTATAATTAAAATTGACAGAATACCTTAACTTTAGGCATCTTAGATCACTTTACACTTTTAAATCCGG
>JAOUGB010000380.1 GCA_029857875.1 Desulfobacteraceae bacterium
AATGGAAAAATCAGCCGCGAATACAACATTCGAAAAATGTCCCCCAAATGAGGCTGCAGGTCGGCTGACCACTAAAACCGGACAGCGAGCGGCCTTTGCCACCCGCTGGTACGTCGAACCTGTCATAGTTTTTTTATAAAATGAAATATCAGGGTCTCCTGTGCTTCCTCCCATAACGATAAGATCCGGATCAATACGACGAGCATACCGTAATATTTCTCGGTGAGGAAAACCAATGGTGACTTCGAATGAATATTCTTTTGTATTTTTCAGTAGTTGATAACAATAGTCACTGATTTCTTCTTTCACAAAATCAACATAATTTTCATCGAGTATTATCTCATCGCCTGTAATTAAATCGATAACAACTTGACTGTAGCCGTGGGTTGGTACCCCAAAAACGTGAAAAACATAAATATGGGCGTTGTATCTTTGCGCAATGTCAAATGCCATCCGGGCGGCAGCATCACAGGCGTCTCTGGCGCATGTGGCAAAAAGAATTTTATCGAACATAAGGACACCTCATTTTTTGGTGCGCTGAAACGGATCTTCTTCTTGCGCACTTATTCATTGAGCTTAAGATGCTCAGGAATTTCAACCAGATCGATCAGTAGCGACTTTAACAAAGACCAGCGGATACCGATACGGTATTCTTTTTCAATGTCACGGATGGCATCCCAACAGTTGTGACATGGTGCAAGTACGAGCGTCGCACCGGTTTTAATAATCTGGTCACGTTTTGTGATGAGGGCTTTGTTTCGTTGTTCACGAAAGATCCCGATACCGTTTAATCCGCCGCCGCCGCCGCAACAGTAATTATGTTCACGGTTGGGTGCCATATCAACGAAATAACCAGGCTCCACGATATAACCGATGATTTCCCGGGTGATTTCTTTAAGTCCATGATTTCGGATATAATTACATGAATCCTGAAGGGTGATGCGTTCCTTGATTCGTTTTGACGGATCAATTTTTAATTTTCCGGTTCTGAGTGCTTCGGCAGCCCATTCTACATAATGTAGCGATTCAACGGGAGGCCTGCCGTCCTTTCGACCTGCCCAGTAAGGCCCCTCAACAACGGTTGCTCGATGGGCGTGGCCACATTCCGTTCCCACCATGCGTTTTGGCCTCAATCGTTCCATCGCAGCGTAAACATGTTCAACCTGCATTTTACACGCTTCCCAGTCACCGGCAAACATGGCCAAGCTGGTCTGTTCCCAACCGCTGCTGGGAATTGTCCAATTCTCACCAGCTAAGTGAAAAAGAATTGCCGCTTCCGCCAAAGCTTCCGGGTAATGTTTCACTTCGCGGGCATTTAAAGTATACATGATATCAGCCCCGACTTTATCAATCGGTATTGACAGACCGGGATAGTCTTCTTGGTATTCTTCGGCCATCCATTTAAATGTCTCGACAAAATCCTCGTCTGTGACATCCATCTGAGCATGGTAGACGCGGTGCATGCCGGCACCGATTTTCAGTTCCCAGGGGACAAATCCTTGTTGATACAACAAGCCGCGGAGATAACTAAACATGATGCCCATATCAATGCCATGGGGGCAATATAGACCACATCGATTACAACAGGTACATTTTGCCCAGGCCGTTTCCATCGCCATCCACATGAATTTGTTATCGACTTTCCCTTTTCGACGGATGATTTCGCCGAGAGTTGATTGAATTTTGTAAGCCGGCACCTGGTTGGGATCCCGATTGTGTATGCGATAGAACAAACAGCTGTCCGCGCATAAACCGCAGTGGGCACAGATCTCCAGCCAGGTACGCATGCGGGAATGGAATGTTTTATTGATCGTATTCCACAGAAGACGGCTGTCAACATCTAGTGATTTCATCTCTTCATAGTATTTTTTCCCGCCTGTATCGGAAAGCAGGGTTTTCAATGCTTCTTCGGTTTGAATCACATTTTTATTACAAAGCGTTCCTTCAGGCATTTATTGTTTCTCCTAAATCGGAAATCTTTATATTTAAGAGGTTACCAAGCAAGTCCTTTACCTTTCATGCCGCCCCGTTTAATTCCGAAATCCATTCCCAATTGTGCACGTGACATGAAAAAAAGCAAAATATGAGACAGTTTGGTAAACGGAATGGCAATAAGCAGCATCTCACCGCTGATAATATGGGCCGGCAGCCAGAAAGACTCATTCCCCAATTCATAACGGCAAATCATTCCGGTAATAAACGGCGCTGACGAAAGAAAAAGGATAAAATAATCGTATGCGGTTGTGAGAATCCGAACCTCCGGCAATGCAATGCGCCGGAGCACCAGAAAAACAGCGCTGATAATCACTCCCCAGCTTAAAATGTCCGCCAATTTCTGATTAAGGGTAATAAAAAAAGAAAAGCCTATTTTTTCTTGGAGAATCATATGATGTGCTTCCAGAAAAAGGGGGACGCAAATGACACCGATATGAAATGTGTAAAAGAGCAACGCCATAAACGGCTGCGCACGCCAGCTTCGGGTCCCGAAGGGGAGAAGCCAGAAGAAAATCGATCTGGCCGCGCCTTTAATCCCTGCCTTCGGGTAAGCTGTATAAGCAACCCGATCAACCTGCCAGTTCAACCCTTTGACATACATCACCCCCCGGACAAGCAGGCCGATCAGGCAAATACCGATAGACAGCCACAGTCCGGGTCCGGTTAGAAAGTTATACATTTAATCCACCTGTTAATAATTATACGAAATCATAGCGATACTGTATTGTATTCAATACTGCTCAATATGTCCGTTTTTTTTCATCCCTTCCAGTCAAAAAACGCCAGAAGAGGGGAAGTGCAACCAGAGCGCCAGCCATCAACAGATATATAAAAAGCTCGGTGTGGGTTATAAAATCTTGAAGCGTGTAATAGACCGATCCCATATTTTTCTCTTTTTATGGCCGGTTAATGCTCATATTGATAATCCGGATGTTCATATAGAATCGGCATCCGGGATGTAATAAACCGATACGCTACAATGCCAAGCGTAACGATGAAAATGGATGTCGCAATTTCCATCCAGCTTGGAAAATACCTTTGATCTGTAGGCAGTTGCCAATTAAAGGCAATCATACAGACATTAAACCTGTTTAAAATAACTCCAAGGACGGTCCACAGCGCTGTCCATCGGACAAGGCGGATGCTGCGCTCTCTGACGCCTATTGCATAGAAAAAAGCCGGCAATGCAACAAAACCGATTAATTCCAAAAGATACCACAACCCCCAGCGACTGATCAGCAGCCCCCAATCATTGTCAGCGGTCAAACCTGTCAGTTGAATCATTACATATCCGGCCATAAGAAATGATGCGGCTTTTCCAAAGCCGAAAGTCACATAAGAACTATCAGACAGATATGTCTGGTCCATTTTATGATGCAGAAACCTGTGGGCGCGAGTTCTTAAAAAAATAACCATAGACATCCCGGCAACCATACTGGAAATAAAGAAGGATCCCGGCAAATAGGAGGAATACCATAGCGGATGAAGCTTGGGTGGCACAATCAGGAAAAGGGCACCGAGGGATAGGTTATGTAATACAGCCAGTATAATACCTAAAAAGGTCAGGGCAAGCGTTAACTTCACCACTATATTACGGGCAGTTCTCCATCCGAGGCATTCAAAGG
>JAOUGB010000382.1 GCA_029857875.1 Desulfobacteraceae bacterium
GAAGCATTGATCGCTCTGGACGTAATACGCAAAGCCGGACTCCCTTCAATGATTACCTATACCCCAATACTGGAGAGGAGCCGTGACGGCTATACTTGGGGGGAAGCGTGCAAAATATTGGAGAACAGCGGCGCAGATATTGTCGGCCTCAATTGCGGCAGAGGGCCGAATACGATTTACAGGCATCTTAAACACGTCAGAGAGTCTGTTAAATGCTTTACGGCTGCGCAGCCGGTTCCTTACAGAACTACGGAAAAACAGCCGTATTTTCAGAAGCTTCAGGAGGAAGGCAGCACTTCGTGCGCGTTCCCTGTCTCTCTTGACCCTTTCTTGCATACCAGGTTTGAAATGGCCGAATTTGCAGTTAAGGCAAAGGATATGGGCATAAATTACATTGGTATCTGCTGCGGGGGAGCACCACATTACGTCAGGGCAATGGCTGAAGCACTTGGCAGGACAACGAAATCAAGCAAAAACTCGCCTGATCTGTGCATGCAAAATGTTTCTTTTGACGGCAAGCCGATTTGCGATGTCGATTAATCCGAAAAAAAGAAGACCTCGCCCTTGCTTTTTAAAATGCCCAAATATTGTACCTCAATCCTATTTTACATGAGCAGCTTAATGTGAAGATGTCTGCCTTTAATCTCGATAAATTTAAGCCATAAAATCTTTACGATTTTGCCTCAAAATCTTCACTTCGAAACCTTGAATATCAATTTAGTGTTTTATCCATTGTCCCAGTTAAATTTTTTTTTATTTTTCAACTTAGATGATTATCAAGGTATCTTGAATTTGAAGACATCTAATTTTATAACCCTTCTTTACATCATTACAATTTGCATGATAAACAGAGCTATATAATCACCGGTTATGAAATAAAGTAATATTTTTATGGATGAACTTATACTACTTATAGATGGAAGTGTGAATACTCAGTCAAATATTGGATATGGGGCTTACCTTGCTGTGTCTGAACGTGGTCTTTCGTTGGATTCATTGAGGACGCGCGTGAAAGTGAGGCGATTTGAGCATACGTCTTCAACGAAACTTGAATTGCAGACTTTATTATGGGCGCTAAGCGATATTCAAGCATTGAGAAGTAAGGTGATTGTGTATACGGACTCTCAAAACATTATGGGGTTACAGGGAAGACGTGATCGGTTTGAGCAAAATGATTATCGTTCAAATAAAAATAAACGCCTTAACCATTATGAGCTGTATCAAGAGTTTTATAGAATGTTCGATCAGTTGGATTGTGAATTGGTTAAAGTGCGTGGACATCAGGTGTCGAATCAAAAAGATGATATTGATAGGCTTTTTACACTTGTGGATAGAGCGTCAAGGAATGCGCTGAGAGAAAATAATCGGTGACCTGTCGTTTTCAACAAACCGAAGGACATAACTAAAAATAACCGCGGGCACTCATGTCGCGTTTCCTGCTGTAGCAAGGAATTCATGTATTTGATACCTTGCATTTTCATTTCAATAAAAAATGATGAGAATGATAAGGTTTACTAAAAGGTGTGAACTATGAAGGTCTTATTCATTATTTCCACAGACGATGCTGAAACATCTTACAACGCTATGAGGTTAGCCAATATTGCCGTAAAGAAAGGCGATGAAGTGAGCGTTTTCATGCTTGGGAAAGGGGTTCTTTTTGAAAAAAACAGTAATGAAGAATTTAATGTAATGGAACAGGTTAACCAATTTGAAGGTAATTTTTACGTCTGAGGGGTGTGCATGAAATCCCACGGTCTGGAGGGATCAGGTTCCTGCCCTATTGCCTGGATGGATGATCTTTATGAATTGTCAATGGAGGCAGATAAGGTGCTTACTTTTTAATTCTAAGTCATATTTTAGATATAAGTAATCGGAATCAATTGAGGACAGGTTGCAGTTCTGGCAAGTGATCACAGGCTTTAAAAAGCCACATTTTTATAGTATATTCTCAATAGATCACAACAAATGCCAAATCTGGGTATGGAATGGATATTTTTAAAACAATCGAGACTTGATATTTACAGTTTGAATTTGATATCCGATCCACATGTTCATGTCTGTATGACGGCTCCTGCCAATATTAAACAGTTAAAAGGGAACGTTTTCGAAGTCCGAAAAGGGTCTACAAATGAGGAAGATTATGCCTTATCAAGGAATATGGGGAACTCGTCCGTCACCCTAAAAAGTGGTTTATGTAAAAATAATCGATTAAATGAAAAGAAGAAATATAATGACCGATGTGTATCAACGATTGGCAAATTATTTGGATAATCTTCCGGCCGGGTTTCCACCCTCCGAGACCGGTGTTGAACTGCGGATTCTAAAGCGACTATTTTCGCAACAGGAGGCGGAGATCGCCCCCGGCCTGACCATGATGCCGGAGCCGGTGGCGACCATTGCCCAACGGATGGGCCGAGATGAAGCCGAACTGGCTCTGATGCTGGAGGAGATGTCTAAAAAGGGATTGATCTTTCGTTCAACTAAAGGCGGTGAAAAACACTATATGGCCGCTCAGTTCGTCATCGGGATATGGGAATACCACCTCAACGATCTGGACGAAAGCCTGATCCGGGACGTGAACGAATACCTGCCCCACTTAACCAAAACGAGATGGTTTAAACAGGAAACCAAGCAAATGCGAGTTGTACCGATTTCTCAGAGTATCAATGCCGAGATGTCGGTCATGCCCTATGAAATAGCCGAAGAAATTATTAAAAAGCAATCCAAAATCGTGGTTTCACCGTGTATTTGCCGCAGGGAACACGAGATGGTGGGGAAAGGCTGCGACAAACCAAAGGAAGTTTGTCTGATCTTTGGCACCGGCGCCTATTATTACGAGGAGAACGGCCTGGGACGTTCCATCACCCAGGATGAGGCCCTCGCCATTCTGAATAGCGGCCTGGAAGCCGGGCTGGTGCTTCAGCCGGGCAACGCCCAAAAACCGAGCAACATCTGCTTGTGCTGCGGGTGCTGCTGCCAGATACTGAAAAATTTGAAAATGATGGATCGCCCGGCCCAAGTGGTGCATGCCAACTATTATGCCGAAGTGACCATGGAAGACTGCACTGCCTGTGAAGCCTGTGTGGACCGCTGCCAGATGGACGCCATTGAAGTGGAGGACACGGCCCGGGTTGACCCTGACCGGTGTATCGGATGCGGATTGTGTGTGACCGAATGTCCTGAAGATGCCATGACGCTTAAGCAAAAAGATGGTGCCAACCAGTATGTGCCGCCTAAAAATACATTTGAAACCTATCTGAAGATGGCGCGTGAAAGAGGTAAAATTTAACCTGGTTTGAAAAAGGCATAAGGGACGTTTTTCAAAAATCCATAGGTAGATTAGCAGTATAAAAAAACACTTATTTACCATCAGCTGAGGGGAATTTATAAACTAATGTTCCGGAACACGATACTTCTATAAATCGCATGAATTTCAAGCCTAAAATATTTACAGATATCATGATGCCTTCTAAATAGTTTATAGCAGATGATCACAAAACAAAAATGGGGCTTAATAATGGTGACAGTGATGGTTTTTCTTGGTTTAATTTTAAAGTTCAAGTTTTCTCCCAAGGGGATGCGCAAATCCGTTTATCACTTACATACGACATCGGCA
>JAOUGB010000381.1 GCA_029857875.1 Desulfobacteraceae bacterium
GGCGGAATTTGCCCAATCATACATGGCCCATCCCCAAATTGCTTTTTTGTTTTTGCTCAATTGCCGAGTTTTCACCATGATACTTTTTAATTATCAACTGTGATGAGTGTCATTCATCGCCATATATTTTCTAAAAAGTCGATATGACTCTTGCTATTACAGTGTGATCCAATATTTTGGATGCGATACTTGAGTAAAGTTGCAGGAGATTAAGGGTGCGAAATGTGCTAAAAAATTAAAATAGAGGGCAGCTATTTCATTTGACTTTTTTTAGTTTTTCCAACAGGCTTCTGGCTTTTTTAATATTACTTTTTGCCTTGTCATGCTCTGGATTCAGTTTTAAAGTCTTTTCCCATTCTTTTATGGCGCTTTGTAGCTCTTCATTCAGAAAATGTTTGACCCCTTGAATGTAATGTGCTTCAGCTTGTTGTTTTATCGCTTTTTTAACAGCAAGTCTAATTTTTACAGCACAATCGTCGGCAGGGTCTGTTTTATCCAGCACGCGTAATGCCTCGTCATATTTCTTTCGGATGAACAAATCTCTCCCTTGTTGACAAAGGGAGGTACGGATAAGTTTATTCGCTGCTGTATTTGATTGGTCATAGCCCAAAATCTTTTTGGATAGATCTATAGATTCTTCATATTTCTTTTCTTTTAAAAGATTTTCAGCTTTTAGCAGCTCATGCTGAATAGCTTCTTGAATGACGCCATTCACGCCTTCATATTCGGACGTGATTTTTTTGAACGTATCTATTGCTTCAAAATATTTTTCCTGACTGCTTAACTGTATTCCAATGTGATAAAAGGCTTCGTTTTTTAATTTAATGGCTTCTTTGTTTAAAGGGTCATTTTCCAGTATTTTTTGGGTTATGACGATAACCTCTTGGAATCGCTTTTCTCTCAACAGGTTATTTGCCGAAATCATGTCTTGACGACGATCGCGGATGGCTTGATTAAATTCCGGCTCCAGTATGGGAATTTTAAGTATTTCTTTTGGCTCGGGTTCGGTATCGGATTTAAGATTATTAAAATATACGATTAGAAAAACCAATTCAGGGTCTTTGTAGAATTTATTGGAAATGATTTTTAGCGAGTCGTTTTTTTCGAAGGTGTAGTTTATATATTCTTTAGGAATTAACCTGTTTTTCAGATAATCCAGAGCGTCTTTATGATTAGGGTTGTATCTTAGCACGGTCAGAAACTGCTTGCGAGCCTCTTCGAATTTATTTTGGTTATAAAATTTTTCTCCTTTTTTAAAATATTTTTTGGATTTGTTGTCAATGGTCAGTTTCAAATCAGATATTTTTCCGACAATTTCCATATCATCGGGGCTTAATGCAGCGGCAATTTTTAAAAAGAAAAGCGCCAATTGCAATTCATCGTTATTTTTATATGTCTTTGCTTTTTTCAGATAATAAGAAGAGTGAAAAACCGACTTATTTCTCTGTGTTTTTTCAGAAGTCTTTTCAGGAACCTTATGGCCAACATCCCCGAAGGAATCAAGTGGGCCTACCTGTCCGGAAAATAGAAACAAAATAACGATCATCAAAATTACATTTATCGACTTTTTCATTTCAATTCGTTCTTCTGAAAGACGGACAAATTATTTTTAAAGTTATTCATGTCATAGCTACCATATATTACAGAACGGCAGATTCTATATTTGTCAATAAAAAATGGATTCGGCTTTCGGTCAATGGTGAACGCTGCCCGGTAGCCGTGTTTTTTTAACATAGCAATGACAAGATTGTTGGTTTCTCCGTAAGGGTATGCCAAATATTTACAATCTATATTCAGATTATTTTTAATCAGTTTTTTGGGGTAACTGATCTCCATTTCAATGGATTCAAAATATTCTTTGAACGACTCATTCTTTTTTGGAACTGCCAGATTCCTGTGGGTCTTCGTTTGGCATTGAATATCAAACCCGATTTTTGAAAGAGTTTCGATTTGTTTCCAGGTCATGGCTTTCCCACCGCCGATAAAATCCGTGTAAATAAAAAATGTTGCGGTAAAACCATATTTTATTAATATGGGAAGAGCGATATCAAAAATAGAACGCCATGCGTCGTCAAATGTTATGACAATCGATTTTTCGGGGAGCTGTTCCTTGTAATCGATAAAATCTAATAATTGATCAATGGAAACAACATGATAGCCGTTTTGTTTCAGGTATTTCATCTGGGCTTCAAAGTCATCTTGACTCACTGCTGTTTTATCAGACCCTTTTTTTGAAAAATTGTGGTAGACCAATATAGGAACCGTTTGATAACCTTCGGCTTTCAGGCCGCCTTTGTTAAATGGTGATAATGGAATAATCAGTTCTTGGCCGGGGATAAGCGTTGTCATACGGTTAAATTCAGCGATTAGCCAACCTTTGTCCGGATCTTTCAAATAGAAGGCGGCAAGGGAAGAAAATGTGTCTTTCGCGGTTGTCTTTACTATGACAAAATCGTCAGAAACATGGGCCTGGTGGGTATTGTGGAAAATCAATCCATTTATTGCACAAGCCGCAAGGAGTAAAAAAAATAACGGAAAGATATTTATTAAAACAGTTTTTTTTATATTTGATGTTTCAGGCATGATGGTTCTCCCGTATGACCAGCAGTCTGAAGGTTTCCACGGGTTCCGATTTACCTTTTATATATTGTGGGGGAAGTGGCTCTACCTCAAGCATCTCTTTTAGATGGACATAAACACTTTTACTTATAATTATTTCACCGGGGTTGGCCAGCCGGTATAGATGTGCAGCCAGGTTTACGCTCTCACCAATAACGGTATATTCCATTCTATTTTGTGATCCGATATTGCCTGACACGACAACACCTGAATTTATTCCGATCCCCACGGATTGAAGGAGATCATTTCTTTTTTCGCGTTTTTCAAGAAACGCTTTTTGCATATCACTGGCAGCACTTACGGCTCTTAACACGTGGTTTTTATGATAGACCGGAACCCCAAAAACACCCAAGACCGCATCACCGATAAACTTGTCAACATACCCGCCATAATCCTGGATTACCTGCGTGGCAATTTCAAAGTATTGATTTAGCTTCTCAACGATTTCTTCAGGCTCTTTAACCTCGGAATATGATGAAAATCCTCTGATATCGACGAAAACAATAGTGGCTTCACTTCTATGGCCTTTCAACCAGACACTTTCAGGATTGGCCATGATCATCTCTAGAACTTCGGCACCGATATACTTACCAAAGGATTTCTGCATAAGTGAGTTTTTCCAGAGTTCTTCACCCATGCGGTTAAATGCAGTAGACAAATTCCCAAGTTCATCATTTCTTGCCAGGATGATTTTATGTCGATAATTTCCAAGGCCGATTTCCCTGGTTGCCTGGACGAGGTTGGAAATAGGGCGTGAAAAATGGAATCCAAGAAAAACTGCAACACCACTGCCAAAAATGATAATGAAGAAGGTTATCCAGATAATTGTAAGTTGTGCTTTATGGATTAATTTTTCAATGAAATCAATGGAAACCCCGACATGGACTTCACCCAGCTTTTTTTTGTTAAATAATATAAGGCGAGTTAAATTTAAAACATGCTCGCCCGATTCTGAAAAGTAATTAAAGTAAGTAACATCATCTTCTTTTCTTACATC
>JAOUGB010000383.1 GCA_029857875.1 Desulfobacteraceae bacterium
ATTCAGCTTCAATATTTTAATGAAAACCTGGTCATTCCGTCAATACAACATCTTGTATAATCTCGTTCCATCCTGACAAATTTTCAGGTATCCATCCATAAGGTGAAAATATCATCCACCTCAAAAACCTGCGATATGTCTGACTTCTGACTGTTTTTTATGAAATTTCAAATCCTTCTCTTATTTCTTCGACCTACCGCAGATTGATTTTGGGATCGGGGAAATTTCTATATATTGTGGAAGATCCTGAAAACAAAAAAAGGGGAATGAAATAGACATTCTGCAAGTGCGCCACGAGCGCACTTTAAATATAAAGGTGTGCGCAACTGCACAAAAGATGAGGGTAGGCCCCTCGGAGCCGGCTTACAGGAGTAGGCTTCAAACCACCTCAAGCTGCTGTGGTGAAAAGCCTTGGTGGTGAGCGTTGAGGAAAAGGCATGGCAAAGACTGTGTCAGGTGAGGATCAAGGAGATGAGCGTAAGCGAACCATTGATGTGAGGTGTCGAAATATCAGAGATGGCGTCAAAACTGGGGTGCTTGCAGATCTCCAGGATAAGTTCAAGGGAAACCTGTTTACTGCCTGAGCGGCGTCCGGCATAAAGATGGCATGAATTTGGTTCAGGCTTTTGTGCGGAACGTGGGAACTCTTCATTTGATGTAAGAGAAAACCCTATAAGTGAGGACCACGAAGGGGGAAAGTATCGATGCACATGAAGGGGGCGGATCATCCTGTAGTAGTGTTGAAGGCTCTGTAATGGGGCTGGAGCGAAGGGGATGAGTCAGCTCGCAACGAGTGACAGTCAACCAGGAGACTGGGAGGAACTGGAGTGCTTTCTGCGTCGGCTTGAAGCCGAGAGGTTTCAAGAGTATGGCTGGCAGGAGCCGTATGAATCGAGAGGTTCACGTACGGTTCTGAGGGGGACTGGAGGTGAGATCCCTCCTGTCTACCCGACTTTTTCGATGAATGACTCCGGTCAACCATGGTAGCCGCTAAATGAACACCTGCGGTTTTGGTAGAGAGACCATAGTATTATTGCTTTGTTATTCAAAAACATCCTACTTTACTTAATTGGAGTCCGCTGGCTTCTTTGCTAAGAATAGTTTTAATTTCAATTTTCGAACTGGCAAGTGAACCAATCACGCTTTTAGCAAGATTACCATTCGAGAGTCGGTCGACCCTATTTTTAACCAATGACCTCCCACCCACGTCCTCTGGCAAGTTGCCGTAGTTTATTATCCGGATAAACTGCGACCGGCTGGGAAACAGAGGCCAGTAAGGCGATGTCGCTGGCTGAGTCGGCATAAGCAGTGCACTTATCCAACGTTGTATTGAAATTTCGACATATTTGCTCGGCAATTTGTAATTTGGCGGCACCAAGTGGATGGATGCCAGGAGGGGAGGATGTAAAGCACCCATTTTTGGTATCGCAAACGGTCGCAGCAATATGGGTGATCCCCAACTGCTTGGCAATTGGCCAGGCAATGAAGTCCGGTGTACCGGTCAAGAGAACAACGCTATCGCGTTGCGCAAGGTGGTTTTCGAGACGTTTTTTAACATCGGGACGCAGATTAGCTAAAAACACTTGTGCGACGAATTGTTCTGCGAGGTGTTGAATTTTATTTAGTCTCAAACCGGTGAGATAAGCCTTATTCTTTTTCCAGACGTCCTTACGCGAGTGCGTAAACCAGCGTAATGTAAAAATCAGAAATGCAGCCAGCTGCCGCAAATGCAGAATGCGGCCGCGCAGCAAAAACACGAAGAAACGCTTCTCAATGGATAGCCCTTTAGTCAGCGTTCCATCTAAATCGAAAAAAACTAAGGCCATGCCGTTTAACCAAATTTGTTCCGAAATTTATTAGAAAACTTCATAATGAATAAATCATACCCGCCTTTTTAGACAGGTATGATTTATTTTCGAAATGCCGAGAACAGCCCGTTTTCGCGGGTTGTAAACTCGAAAATGACCGGTAGACCGCGGATCATGCACACCGTGACGGTCGCATACACAAGTATCCACTTCACCGCAGTCAACATGGTCTGGAATTCAGTGTAAAAACTCGGAAAAAGTGCTGGCCAGGGCTGGATTAGAAAAATAAAGCCAAAGGTCACTGCCTTCAACGTTCCATAAAATAGTCGCATAAAGCTGCTGGCGACGATGAATTTGCCAATCGGAGAGCGTATCATGCCAAATGGGGTTTGTCCCTCGGATGCACCCTGGGAGCGAATGGAGTCGACCACAAAACCACGGATCAAAAAAACAACAGCTATCCACACCGGTATAATCCTGAGATCCACGAGCACCACCCAGAGCACATTTTCTACCACGCGGTCGATGGCGATATCAAATATAGCCCCGAATAATGACGCTTCATTGCGCTTACGAGCAACATATCCGTCAACACCGTCAAGGACAAAAATGATCACCAGCAGGGGGCAGTTAACCAGTTGCAGTTTGGGGTTTTGGGCGTAGGCCAGTACAATGAGGACGATCAGTAGGATGAATCGCCCCAGTGTGATAAGGTTTGCCATCGTTGCTCAATCAAAAAGTTGCATGAAATTTTTTTGAGTGAATTAACATATACAAATTCCAATACTCAAACGACTCTAGTAGAAAACTGTATAAGTTAGCGAGGTATCATCTTTGAGAAAGCTCCTATTACTATGGTGCGGAGTTCACCTTTCAAGTCCATAATTCTAATATATCGCAGATCGTCTTTTCCCTTTTTTAAGCGAAATCTATAACCTGCTGGGGAGAGGGCTTCTTGTCATAAACCGAACTCAGTTCATGTAAGATTTCAGTGCAGATTGGAATCGATATTTCGCCTTATATTATTTAGGAATCATACGTAACATGTTGGAATGCTTCAGGTCGAAAGCCAGTTTCAGGTTTTTTATAAAATACCACACGGAAAGCTGGCATTGCAATATATAAAAGTGATCACCAAAAACCCGTGCAACGCCTGCTTTTAAGACCTGTGATAGTAGGCATTCGGGTGAAGATATCATCCATCTCAAAAATCTGAGATATGTCTGACGTTTGATTCTTTTTTATTAAATTTCGAACCACCCGGACAACCCTATAAGTTGTGGAAGGTCCCGAAGGCATATAGAGGAGAATGAAATAGATAAAAGTGCAGATATCTTGCCTTAACGGAAACCGCCTAACCTATCGATTATATTGCATATTATGAACCAAAATCTTCCCTTTTGGGTTTTTCAAACCTTTTAAAAATAAAAAAGCGGCTTATTAGATTTTAGAATCCAATAGCCGCTCCTATTATTATATTTGTTATTAAATGGCGCCTTTGAGTTTCTTTCCAGCTTTAAATTTTACAACAGTTGACGCCTTAATTTTAACTGCCTCACCGGTCTGGGGATTGCGCCCCTTACGGGATTTTCTACGGAGGTTTACATCATTCCACCCATTCCGCCGCCCATTCCTTGAGCTCCCGGATGCATCCCCTTTTTTTCTTCGGGTTTTTCTGCAACCATGGCCTGGGTGGTCAGCATTAATGAAGCCACACTTGCTGCATTTTGCAATGCGAGCCGGACCACTTTGGTCGGATCCATTATACCGGCTTTCATCAGATCTTCATAGGTGTCGGTTTCGGC
>JAOUGB010000384.1 GCA_029857875.1 Desulfobacteraceae bacterium
ACGATCCCTAAACCACTCAAACAGTACACGCTTTTTAAAAAAAATTATCCATTCCGCTGATATATAAAGGTTTACAATAAAAACTCCCCGACCCCTCAAATAAATATACATTGCTAATAAAAAATTAAAAAAATGGGTTGAATCAAAAAAAAAAACAACTATAATGCTTTGGTCTTTTTTAACTTGATCGTTGTTTAAATACATATATATTTGTTTTCAGGAGGAAAATCATGAAAGTGTTGGTGAGTGACAACCTTGGTGAAGCCGGCATCAAGATGTTTCAGGATGAAGAGGGGATCGATGTGGATGTTAAGACCGGACTGTCGCCTGAAGAACTTAAAAGCATCATTGCAGATTATGACGCGCTGGTCATCCGGAGTGCGACAAAGGTGACGGAGGATCTTTTGAAGGCTGCAACGAAATTAAAAGTTGTGGGTCGTGCCGGAATCGGTCTTGATAACGTCGACATTCCGGCAGCCACCAAGCGGGGGGTCATTGTGATGAACACGCCGGGCGGAAACGTCATCACCACCGCTGAACATGCCATTGCCATGATTCTCTCCCTGTCACGTAATATTCCGGAAGGAACAGCGTCATTGAAAGCCGGAAGATGGGACAAAAAGAAGCTCCAGGGTAGAGAAATATACAACAAGGTTCTCGGCGTCGTCGGTTTTGGAAAAATCGGCTCCATAGTGGCAGATCGCGCCCGAGGTCTGAAAATGCAGGTCATTGTGTACGATCCATTTGTCACGCCGGAACTGATTGAAAAAGCGGGCTTTGAAAGCGTATCCATAGAGGAGTTATACAAAAGGTCTGATTATATCACGGTGCATGTCCCCAAACTCAAAAACACCACCGGTATGATCAACAAGGATGCTTTCGACCAAATGAAGGATGGTGTAATGATTGTCAACTGTGCCCGTGGCGGTATTGTGGATGAAGACGACCTTTATGACGCCATGAACTCGGGCAAAGTGGCCGGAGCAGCCTTGGATGTTTTTGAGAGCGAACCTCCGGGGGTTTGCCAGCTTTTTGAACTGGATCATCTCATTTGCACGCCGCACCTGGGAGCCTCCACCCAGGAGGCCCAGACCAAGGTGGCCGTCGATGTGGCCGGCCAGATCATTGATTATTTAAAAAACGGAACGGTTTTAAACGCAGTCAACGTTCCTTCGGTGACAGGGGATATTCTTAAAAAACTCAATCCGTTATTAACCCTTGGGAATCAGATGGGCAGCCTTCAGGCACAGTTAAGTAATGGCGCCGTCAAAGAAGTGGTCATCGAGTACGCCGGTGATTTTAAGGGGCTTGATTTGTCACCGGTCTCCATAGCGGTTTTAAGAGGGCTGTTGACCCATGTGGTAAAAGATGATGTGAATTTTGTCAATGCACAGGTTCTGGCAAAGGAGAGAGGCATAAAGGTTACCGAAGCAACCAGTGATGATTCCGGAGAATATATCAACCTGATCAACGTCAAGGTTAACACCACGGAAATGACCAATACCGTGACCGGAACCATATTCGGCAAAAACGAGTTGAGAATCGTAAAAATTAATAACTTTCGGCTGGAATTGATTCCAAACGGCCATATCTCGCTGATATACAATCTTGACAAGCCCGGGGCCATCGGAAGTTTTGCAACGCTTCTTGGAAAAAATAACATCAACATCGACCAGATGCAGGTTGGGCAGGAAGAAGGCGGCGAATTGAATATTATTTTTCTCAAAACCAATGTATCGCTTCCACCACATGTTATTGAAGAAATGCACCAGTTGGAACTGGTTAAAACCGTTACGCCACTGGAGTTTGATATATAACCAGTTTCCATTTCAGAAATTGCCCTTTTCCGCAATCTCTGTGTCAATCTGCGAAATTACTTGTGCGGCGTACCAACTTGTACGCCTCCGCGTAATTTCTTGATTTCCTTGACCTTGCGAAAAACTGCTAATTTCTGAAATGGAAACTTGATGTTTGCCAAATAATGATTTCTGGACAGACACTAAATAGCGGCTTAAAGAGACATCTTTTTCTGACTGCGTTTTCTTCAGGCAGAAACATTTCCTGATACAAAAATTTCCCTCTAACTTTCATCTTTTCACCTTCCCTTTTTTGTATGTGTTAAAGGGAAGTGCTTTCTCGTGTAACGATACGGTTGAAATGACCATACACCTATACACCAGAGTGAAACGAGGAAGAACTTTCCGTGAACACATACATTTTTTATTTCAATTGCAGGAAAAAGTGCGCTGTGATACCAAGCAAATAATGTCGAAAAACCGAGCAACAACGCGTCAGATAACGAACAAAACTAAAAACAGCGCACAATGATCAAAGATATAAGAGATAAATCCCATATTACTCACGAAGATGTCCTTGCATTAAACTTTATCCGGAAACCCGGTGCCTATGTGTTTCGAAAATATCATAAGCAGGGATTGAGATCTCATATCATGGAAGTACTGAATCCCGGGGATGTCTCAAAACAGAACAAAGGAGAAATTATAGACGGGATACGAATTTTTCCCTGGGCCAAACCTTTAAAGATACTAAGAATTTTTAGAACAAAATTCATTTCTACCAAAGAAGTTTTTGAAGAGATTAAAAAGTTAAAAATCGTTGAGAAATATCTCCCGGATGATTCCTATGCAAAGTCTGATGAATTTATCGTGGATTATATCTGGAATAAGAACCGTGATTTCATCCTTTGCGGCCTACAGGAGTATGTAGAGGGTGAAGTACTGAACCCATGGGATCCGATTTCCGAACATCAACTGGCCGGTCTTTTTACCCCCAAGAAAGGTCATGGATACAATGGATTTCAGATGACGTCGGAACAACTTATTCACAAATTTTATAAAAAAGTTGAACATTTCACAGCATGCGTCAAAAAAATGATTTTAGAAGCCAACTATGTTCCTGATTTTGCGGGGGTGGAAAATCTTCTCATCACTCCAACCGGGAATATTAAACTTGTAGATATTAACAATATTTCAAAGGTTTTTTTAGGATCAAAGATCAGCTTGGATGATAAGGGGTATCCGGTGTGTGATAAATCCATTGAAGCCATATCAATGCTTGAAAAAAAACTGCTGGGAAAACCCATTGATAAAACCGAAAGATTATATAAAATATTTCTTGATCCCCAAAGAATGAAGGATGTTGGTGCTTTAGAGGAAAAGTTCCATCTCTCGGCCATGAGCAAGCTGGTCTATCGTTGACCGCACATTTTTTAGACGTTAAAAATTGCGTCCTTTGGGTGCTGTCAGAGTCAATTGGCTCCGCCTGAAGAAACAGGGCAAGAGTTTAAAGTGAGCTAAAGTTAAGGAATTCTGGCGATTAGATATAAAACACCGGAGTGAAGCGACTCCAGAACTTTAGACATTTTAGATCACTTTAGTCACTTCACACTTACTCGTTCAATGGTAAACAGTCCCTTTTAGGGCAAAACAAAGCCTATCCTTCTGGACTAGGATTCTTTACCACTGATCGCGTTGAAGGAGGCCACGGATGAGTCCCCGTTATCGATTTGATCGAATGGAAATTGCCGGCTCTTTAGGAGACATGGGAACCCTTCTTCCCATCGCCATTGGAATGATCCTCATCAACGGT
>JAOUGB010000385.1 GCA_029857875.1 Desulfobacteraceae bacterium
CAGAAGGAATAGTAACCCGGGCGCCTTCCGCGAATCATCTTGAATTCACAATTCACGGAAAAGACGCACATGCCGGTGCAGCTCCTGAAAAAGGGATCAACGCCATCTCCCTGGCAAGTAAGGCCATTGCAAAGCTTGAACTGGGACGGATCGATCAAGAAACCACATGCAACATCGGTATCATTGAAGGTGGCATCGCCACCAACATTGTACCGAACCTCGTAAAGGTCAAAGGCGAAGCAAGAAGTCATGATGAGGAAAAATTAAACAAAATTACAAATGAAATTGTATCCTCATTTACTGAAGTCATTGAAAATTATAAAAAAATGAATCCTAATGACGAAATTCCCCGTGTGGAAATCAATATTGAAAAAGATTTTTCTCGAACCCATATTCCGGACGATCATCCGTTGATCAAACTTGCAACCCGGGCGGCTGAAAACCTCGGAAGAAAAATGAAGACAAAAACCACCGGCGGTGGTGCAGATGCAAATATTTTCTTTGAAAAGGGTATCTTTACAGGTGTCCTTGGTACGGGAATGCGCGATATGCATACGGTACGGGAGTCTGTGAAGCTCGACGACATGGTCCGTACAGCAGAACTTTTGCTGGAGATCATCAGGCTTCACTCGCAAGGGGTGCAGAAGTCTGAGGTCGGAAGTCAGTCCGCCACAAAGATCGGCGGATAAAAAGGCAGAAATTAGAAAAGAGAAAAGAGGATAGGGGACGTTGCGCGGTTGAAGGTTTAAGGCTGGAGGTTGGAGGCAGAGCCTGCGGCTGTTTGAGGTTGGAGGAAGAAAAAGGGTTTTTGCATCAAACCTCAAGCGAAGCGATCCTCAAGCCTAATACCGCTTTGCACTGAACCTTGAACCCATTAAACCAATTCAACCAATTAGATCACTTAACCAATTATTTAAAGATAACAATGATCGCATATTTTGATTGTTTTTCAGGTATTAGCGGCGATATGACCTTGGGGGCCTTTTTTGATCTCGGCGTTCCTGTAGAATGGTTGCAAGATCGCCTGGAAACAATTCCATTAACAGGGTTTGAGGTGTTGGCTGAAACGGTATCTCGCAATGGAATTCAAGCAAAAAGCGTGGAGGTTCGTGTAAAAGATGACACAACATCACGGCATTATGAAGACATAAAATCCATCATAGAAAAAAGTCCGTTGCCCCCCGAAGTCAAACAAAGGAGTCTTGATATCTTTGAAAGGATTGCAGATGCTGAAGCTTTAATTCACGGGTGCCCCAGGGAAAAAGTCCATTTTCATGAAGTAGGGGGGATTGATGCTTTGGTCGATGTTGTAGGCACGGCGCTTTGCGTTGATTATTTGGAGATTGATAGTGTCATCGCTTCGCCGATCCCTGTTGGAAGAGGATTTGTCACTTGTCAACATGGAATTCTTCCGGTTCCGGCTCCCGCAACCCTCGGTATCCTTAAAGGTGTTCCGATTTATGGCACAAAGATTCCCCATGAAATAGTAACACCCACAGGTGCGGCAATCATTGCCACCCTCGCAGAATCTTTTGAAGAAATGCCGGACATGGTTATTGATAAAATCGGTTATGGGGCTGGAAAACGTGAGTTGGAATCACAACCGAATTTATTGAGGATTATTCTTGGAACCGAAATAACGAACTCGGAAAAAGGGATTGGCGAATATCAAACCGAAAAGATTGTAATATTAGAAACCTGTATCGACGATATGAACCCCGAGATATTCGGATTCTTGATGGAGCGGCTCTTTGAAAAAGGTGCGCTGGATGTTTACTGGATTCCGATTTTCATGAAAAAAAACAGGCCGGCTACGATGGTTCAGGTATTGTGTCCGGAAAATTGCCGGGAAGTGTTAATGGCGTGTATCTTATCTGAAAGCAGTTCGCTGGGTGTGAGATACTATCATGCCAAACGGCGGATGCTTGGCCGTGAAAGAATTATGGTGAAAACGGTTTACGGTGAAATAGCGGTAAAACGTATTACCGAGTTGGACGGCACTTCACGGATTGTTCCCGAATATGAAATCTGCAAAAAAATCGCCCTTGAGAAGAATCTCCCTATCAGGGTGGTTTATGATACCATTCTAAAATCGCTTTAATTCCGAAATATGTTGCCGAAGCAGGCCTGAAATCAACGGTCAGTCTTTGGTGTTCTATTTAACCACAGATGAACACGAATCAACGCAAATTGAAAAGATTGCCACCTGAACCGCTCAACCCGGGTTTTCGTGTCCATTCGTGTCTATTCGCGGTTGTATTCAATAGTATTTCTTGACAAAAAATAAGTGCCGGAATATAGAGACAAGCCATGAATTTTAAACAGAAATCGGTCATGTTTCTTGCGACCGGCTGTTATATCGGGAACATCTCTTTTGCTCCCGGCACTTTTGGATCTGTTCTTGGGCTTCCCGTTTGTTTTTTTCTTTCGAAAATCGATTTTTCGATTGCTGTTTTATTGACCCTAATATTTATCTTGTGTGCCATGTGGATCGCCAATGAGGCTGAAAAGATATTAAAGACAGAAGATCCCGGATGTATTGTTATTGATGAAATTGCAGGCATTATCTTGACATTATTCGGCCTGCCTTTTAACATTACTTCGGTGACCGCAGGATTTTTGGTATTTAGGACGCTGGACATCTGGAAACCTTATCCGATCCGACTTTTAGAAAATAAATTTTCAGGGGGAATCGGAATTGTTTTGGACGATGTCGTGGCCGGCATTTTGAGTAATCTTATTTTAAGGGTTTTTATAAAGATAATATATTAGATATAATTAAAAAAAGGTATAACAAAACTTGAAGAAAAAAAATTCTGATAAAATAGATAATGATGACATCCGGAAAAAGAAAAAGAGCGGTCTTCGGGAAAATATTGAAGCCATTCTGGTGGCCATTGTATTGGCCTTGTTCATACGCACATTTGTCATTCAAGCGTTCAAAATTCCTTCGGGTTCCATGAAGGAGACGCTATTGATCGGGGATCACATTCTGGTCAATAAATTCATATACGGTGTAAAGGTTCCATTTTTACAGACAACAATTGTTCCCATAAAAAACCCGAAACATGGGGATATTGTGGTTTTTAAGTTTCCTGAAGATCCCAGCAAGGACTTTATCAAGCGGGTCGTCGGTGTTGCGGGAGATGTGGTTGAAGTTCGTGATAAGCAGGTTTATGTGAACAGCAAGCTTTTAAATCATGACTTCGGTATTCATACCGATTCCTATATCTTCCCTTCAAGTGTTCAGCCTAGGGATAATTTTGGGCCGGTCGTCGTTCCGCCGCATTCGCTTTTTGTAATGGGAGACAATCGTGACCAAAGCTATGACAGCAGATTCTGGGGTTTTGTGGATTTGAAGGCTGTAAAAGGAAAAGCCTTGATGATCTACTGGTCCTGGGATAAGGAAAATTTCGGCGTTCGGTGGAACAGGATTGGGCATTTATTGAAATGAACAGGAGAGGCATGGAGCTTTCAAGAAAAGATATTTTGGATATGGAATCCCTTTCTGTTGATGAAATAACCCTGATTTTGGATACAGCGGACAAAATGAGGGAAATATCTGAAAGGCCCATTAAAAAAGTTCCAACATTAAGGGGCAAA
>JAOUGB010000386.1 GCA_029857875.1 Desulfobacteraceae bacterium
AATGAAATCACTGAAGGCAGAAAATCGCAAACCAGAAAGACGAGGTTTTCACACCTCACATCATTTTTCAACTTCACCAGAAACAACATCGATCAAAGTTTCCAAAATCCTTGTGACAGTCCGATTATCAAAAAGATGTTCAGGGCAAGAGCTTTAACAGCGTGGGATATTCTGGAAAAGGAAATTGTTGATGAAGTCATTTTCAAGACCGATAATCCAAGAGACCGTCTCATGCTCGAACTCATGGCGCGTGGGGGCATGAGGATCGGTGAGGTGCTGAAATTAACTCCAAAAGATGTGTTTGGTCGGAAACTGATTATAAGAGATCCCAAAAGTGGGAAAGAGAAGGAATTCATATTTATTCCACAAAAGATTGCCGACAGGTTAAAAGATTATATCAGGGATAATAGAATACACGTTGAAGATCGTATTTTTCCAATATGCTATGAAACTGCCAGGTCAATGGCCAAAAAGGCAGGAGGTGTTGTTGGCATTCATTTAAAACCACATGATTTGAGACGTCATGCGGCAACTTTTGCATCTCGATCCGGCGTACCCTTGGAAATTGTTAGCAAAGTAATCCTGCGCCATGCGAATCTGTCTACGACCCAAAGATATCTCGGGAAAATTAGTGATGCTGAAGCGATAAGATGGATAGAAAATATTCATGGATAGGCCAATAAAAAAACAGGGTGAATCTGGCATATGGATTCACCCTTGTAATTTCATTTATAGCTTGGTGATAAGGTATTTTGGTATCACAGAAAAATCAAGCGATTGATATTAGGACGTAATTGCAGAGTACCAGAATAAAATCAAACTAAAATTCTCCCCTTTTCCAAGGCAACACTCTCCCTGTATTCCGCTGAGCGGAATTTTATCAAGACTTCATTAAACCGTTCTGAACCATCCCAGTTTCAGGTATTCGATGTTCAGCATAACAAGTGGTAACCCCTGTCCATCGCGCCCGACTTTGGCAATCTGGTATGACGAGATCTCTGGATGTTTCCAGGATCAGAGTACCTTGGAGCCATAATAAGGAGTTCGGGCGGACAGGGTGAGGCACTCTGCAATGAGCCGTCAATGACATCCATCGATTTATGGAGCACTGCGACAGGTATCACGTAGCCATCCATGTCCGCCAAAACTACGAAAGCCTTTAACCAAAAAGGTTAAGTCCAGTTCGAGTCGGGCTTACAATTTGAGTTTTATATCATATAACTCCTGTACGATCTGTCGCCATAGCCCCAAAGGCCGATCTTTGGAAAAGGCAGCTTCAAGTGCCCCGGCTTTTTTCCACTTATCTCGTAAAAAAGGCCAGCTCATCAAATAGTAACCGGCCCGCTCTTCCAGTGCCGTATCCGCTCTTCGGAGCCTGGGCGGCAGATAAACCTGAGACGTTCTCATCAAGCTCATGGCCATACGCAAATAACGGCGGCCGATACCAAAGTCGGCATGCTGTCCGGAGGCATCGCGACGTTTGTGATCGGCCATCAAATCCTCCGGGCCGGATAATCCCAGGTGATAAGCTGATTTGACAACATAATCTTTTAAAATACGGTTGCAGCGCTTGGCAACGTGGCCGGTATACGTTTTGCCATCAAGACCACCGGTTTGTTTAACTCGAGGGATGATACCTGAATATGAGACCACATTGCTTAACGGTCTCTGCCCATATGGATTCCCGATTTCAGCAGTTACTCCAGCTGCCAGAACAATACCAATTCCTCGGACACTCGTCAGAAACGCACCCTGAGTTTGTGCCAGGTTCACGGCAATCTCCTTTTTCAGCTGAACAATGCCCTCTTGCAGGCACCTTATATGTTTAACATGCTGGGCCAGAGAAATTTGCAAAGTATCGACATACTCATCCGGTGTATGAAGAACCTTTGCAGCATATTGCTGAAGCTTCAAAGCAGTCTCTTGGGCCTTGGAAGTGCCAAATCGTCTCAGAATTTCAATGAGTGTTTGGCGTCTGCGACGACGAATCTGTTTCGGGCTAAAGCGATCTTCCATTAGGTACAACGAGCTTTGTGTAAACGCTACGATGCCGCTTTTATTCTCGTTGAGAAAACCGGGAAAAAGACAATCCACAATTCCATGAACTCGGTTCTTCACTTCTGTCAACATTACAACAAGCTTGCGCCGGTGACGAACAAGGGTGCGTAAATTGCGATAAATGCCCGATGCAGCAGGACAACAGTTTGCCCGACAATTCAAAAGCATTGTCGCAATACCCATTAAGTCTATCCGGTCCGTACTGGCTTGCAAATTCGTCCGCTGCTTTTTAGCATCATGTGCATTAACACCGGCAACCAGCCAACCTTTAAAACGTAATGTGTTGACAAAATTCTCCGCAAAAGAATTGGCATCCTCTCCGCCCAAAAAGACGTTCTCCTTTTTGATGCCACGCCGGCGGCAGGAACGGGTCACTTGATCAAGCAAATACTCTATACCTTCCGGAGCGTTTTTTACCGAAAACGGCTTGCGAAGAATATCACCGTGTCCGTTGCAAAACATGACCAAATGATCCTTTTTGGCATAATCCATGGGAACGCACATCACTTTTGCGCTGCTTCCAGCCGCTTCAAAAAGAGAAAGTAGTTCTTGACTTTGGTTCTGATAAATGTTTCGTTTTTTCATGGTGGAGCTCCTTTAGTTTCTGCAGCTGCTTCATTGCAGACTGCCCATAAATTATGCCACAGGTGAAAACCCGATGGCTCATTAAACAGGGGAGCTTCACCTTTTTTATTTGAATAATCTGTTTAGGGGGGAATTTAAAACTTGAAATCCCCGAACAGCAGAGTTGGGGTGCCTCCGCGAACTCACCTAAAAGGCTCGCTCACCCCCCAACATCTACCTCTCGGAATGGTACCAGGTATCCAAAATTACACTCACCAATGGTCAGACTATGACAGGGTATATATATCGATCCCGACGTTGCAGCCCTCTTTCGAGATCTGGTGGGGCGTCTTCAAACGAATTTGGAGACGAGTTAAACATTGCCTATGTGTTCTTCACCAGGGCGATACGAGACCTCTATCTTCCCCTATACTTCAAAAATATTCTTACCCTGGAGTGACAGGAAGTCCATCAATTGGGAAAAAACTTGTCGTCCTTTATACATATAGGCCATTTCCCCTTGAGTTTTCCAGAAGTATGGCTAAAAAACAGTTTCCAGATCGACAACCAACTATTTGTATTGATGATTTAGTAAACACAGTAAGTTAAGCCCTCAAACTTAACAATTTTCCGGAAAACAGTGAAAAAAATTCTAAGTGTTTTACATAAAGTGCCGAAATATATATTGACGTTTTTTTTTAAGAATTTGAACTGTTAACTGATTTTTAAGAGGTTAATAGAATTTTATCGAGGCAATCTTTATGAATGAGGAAAAAGGAATCTTCAAAATGATTAATATTATGAAATCAAGCCAACATCATTTTTTGAAGAAATTTCATTGGGGCTGCATAATGATCTTATTGAGCTTTCTTTTTATTTGCAGTCCCTTTGTGATTAGAATCGCAAGGGCAACATCCGTCTCTGCAGAAAGTTTGCCCGATTTGACGGAACTCAGTATCGAAGACCTGATGAAT
>JAOUGB010000440.1 GCA_029857875.1 Desulfobacteraceae bacterium
TTAGAATAACTGTGGAACATACATGGCAAGCAGTGGGATCTGCGATATCTGGTACTCTGCAATGAAAAAAAGCTATCAGCGGTCTGATTTTTTTGTGATACCTCAATACCGTATCACCAAACGATGGCCATGGCGATAATGCTATAATTTGGTAGATATGCGAGCTAAAAAATTATTGTGATATCTATCTCCAAAGATTGAACTGTCAAGTAAAGTCCCAACTCACCCCTATTCCTGTCAAATCAAGCATAGACCCAGACATCTAAATCCATATAAAGTTTAAATTAACATCGGGTCCACCCGCATTCCATATTGGAACAGAGCAGACAGCCTTCGGCGCGGTGAACCGTTGCACCGCAATCCGGACAGATTAGTTCTTTAATGCCGGATGCATCAATCCCGTTAAAGTGGATGTCTGCATCTTCTATCCGTTTTGCAACCTCACGGTATATATCCCCATACGCCAAAGCCACTTCAAGACCCTTTCCCATACCGGCCGCGCAGCTGTTGACTTCCACATCTTTACCTGAAGATATGGCCTTGGTGCACGCCGGGCAGTGAATCGACTTCATTGAGCCGATGATTTTTTCGGGAGATACACCGGCCCGGAGGCAGTAAGACAAGAGTATTCCCAGTGCTTTTGTATTGGCCGCACAGCCACCGCCCACGGTTCTGATAAAAATTTCAACAACCCCGTCTTTATCGAAGTGAGGATCCACATAAAGTTTGCCGCAGGCGGTTTTCATTTTCAAACTTGGCCCTGTAGTGGCTCGGGGCCGATGCTTGAGCGCCCCCCGAACCAAAACCTCCGCTTCTTCGGCTTCCATGGGTTTTTTCCGGATGGTTAACGCCTGAACAGCCCGGGAGCCGTCCCTGTAAAATGTAATCCCCTTGCATCCCATTTCCCACGCTTTGAAGAATGCTTTGGAAATTTCAGATTTTTCCGTATCATACGGAGCGTTGATTGTTTTTGAAACACCCGAGTCCACACCGTTTGCCTGAAATGCAGCCTGAACCATTATATGCTCTTCAATAGAGACATCTTTTGTGGTCACAAAGAATTCAGGCAATGATTTGGTTCTTTCCTTTAGATACCATTCCCCAACCACGGCAGGAACGATGTCAAGATTTTCACCTTCCAGACACGCCTTGGAATAGTCGAATGCAAAATTCGGTTCACAACCGGATGAGCAGTTCGCAATCAAGGAAAGGGTGCCTGTGGGAGCAACGGTTGTGAGGGTGCTGTTGCGTCTTTTCGGACCGGATAGGGGATATTCTTCATAGGCCGGCGCCAAACCTTTTTCTTTGCCTAACGCAACGGAGGTTTCATTGGCCACGGCATAAATGTCGGACATTATCTCTTTTGCCAGATTGATAGACTCGCCGGACCCGTACCGGATATGAAGTTTGATGCACATATCGGCAAACCCCATGATCCCCAGACCGATCTGTCTGGTTTTTAGCGTCATTTCTTCGATTTCTGAAATGGGATAATTGTTCACAGAAATGACCGAATCAAGAAACCGTATCGCCGTCCTCGCGGTTTGTCGCAGTTTCTCCCGGTCAATTTCTGCATTTCCTTTGACCCAATCCCCTTGAATCATCTGAGAAAGGTTGATGGATCCGAGATTACATGAGCAATACGGTAAAAGCGGCTGCTCTCCGCACGGATTGGTCGCCTCAATTTCACCCATGGGCTGCAATGGATTGTTTCTGTTAATGGTATCTAAAAACACGATTCCCGGCTCACCGTTTTCCCATGCGCCATCCACAATTTTTTCCCACAGTTCAGATGCGGGAAGCGTCTTGTATACTTTTCCGGCAAAAACCAGGTCATAATCCTCGTCATTTTTAACGGCGTTCATAAAGACATCCGTGATTCCCACCGATAAATTGAAATTTTTCAGGGTCCCTTCTAATGCCTTGGCAGCCAAAAAGCTTTCGATATCCGGATGGTCCACCCGCAATATCCCCATATTCGCGCCCTGGCGGGTTCCCCCTTGCTGGATAATATCGCCGATGGTAAAATCGAATATTTCCATGAAGGAAAGAGGTCCGGAAGCGATGCCCCCGGTTGAACGGATGTGGTCGCCTTTGGGGCGCAACTTAGAAAAACTCATTCCGGTACCGCCACCGTACGCCTGAACATCCACGGCATCGGAAAGGGTTTTAAAGATGCTCCGACGACTGTCTTCCAAAGGGAGAACAAAACAGGCACTTCCGCAGCCTTCATTCCTTCCGAAGTTACGCAGAGTGGGGCTGTTGGGCAAAAAGTCAAGATTCAGCATCATATCCTTATATCTTTTTTCCCATTCCCCACGATTTTCTGATCGTGGTTCATCCCCCGCCACTTTACGCGCCACCCGCTCACACAATTGTTCCCAGGTTTCACCGGGTGCAAAGTATCTTTTTTTTAATATCTTGAGCGCATTTTTTGAAACTTTCATTTTTTATCTCCAAAACATTATGCCCTGCATGTCAAAAACTAAATTGACATACAAACCGTTTTGCCGCTGTTCAAGCAAAAGGCGGGCTATAGAAAGGGTATCGGTTTCCCGGTGTGATAGGCCAGAGCCTGGCATGTTGCAATCAACGAGCCATCCTTTTCCGATACTTTGATATCAAAACTTGCTGTTTTTTTTGTTCGGCTCACCTGGCGGGCTTCGGCACGCAAACGCTTTCCCGCTTGGGGACTTGAGACATAAGTGACATTAACGTTCAATGCAACAGCAATGGTGCCTTCTGTTTGACACGCCGCCTCAAAAGCTTCGTCAATGAGACCAAAAATGGCCCCGCCGTGCGCCCGATCATAGATGTTGTTCATGGCCGACGGGTCATAGATCATTTCCACTGCAGAATATCCGAGTTCCAATTCTACTAATTCCATATTCAACGCCCGTGCAAAGGGCTCTTTTTCCACCGCACGATAAATCGCTTGTCTAACCTTTGGGTCCATGAATCCCCTCGCCAGATTTTCTTATTAGGTTATAATAACAAAAAGAGAGTTGCGGGGCAAACAAATAAGGCAGAATCAATAATGATCCTGCCTTGTTTGCTTGATTGTGCTCAACACAGCGCCGGTTGTAGTGGAGCCGTCACCGGGTTTCATCGTTTCTTTTTTTTGGTTTCATACATGTTTTTATCGGCTCTGTTTATAAAGCCCTCTGCATTATCACCTTCTTTTGACATGGTAATACCGGCGCTTACCGTAA
>JAOUGB010000387.1 GCA_029857875.1 Desulfobacteraceae bacterium
TTTTGCAGTCTTTGAGACGGGCCTCAAGCGCGATGACTTTTTTAGATTTTTTCCATGTCATTTAAATAATCTTTTTATGATATCACGACTCCGCTGGATATGGCTTCCAGACCAGTATATTCGCCGGCAATGACTGCACGTATGGAACATTTCCTGGGTTTCCCAGATATAATCGGGAACCTTTCCCCGAACAGCATTTTTTTCAACCAACCGGATCAATGCGTTGCATTGGATGCATCTTGAAAAAGGTCGTATATCCTCTTTTGCAATGCCCACCGCCAAAACGACTTCCCGAAGCTGTTCAAATGGATGGTTCGAAGTTATAAAAATACGCTCTTTTGCGATTTTCATGTTCCGGATTCGTTTTGTGCGGGTGAGCAAGATGCGGCCTCTTGCTGTATCGATCAATTTTTCTCCGGTAACATTTGCCGCATAAACGGTATCAAAGCCAAGTATTCGAAGCCATTTCGCCAGCTTCCCCAACGTCATCTCCGCAGTAAAGCGTATCTCATTTGCACTATCCATTGGTCCATAAATTGGAAATTCTGCGCTTTTTATTGCAAAAAACGTAATAGTTTAAACAAATCGATTTCATTGGAGAAGAGGGTCCAAGGACTCAAGGGGTCAAGGATTCAAGGGTTTGTTTTCTAAAGACTTTATCACGACCTTTAACATTCTTTCCATTTCTGTGATATCATTTTTTAAGTGTACCCAATTCACCTTTTTCAATTAAATCTAAATCCCCTGCTAATAATATCTGTGTTTCCAATTCGTAAACATAACCATAAGATATGTAAAGCATCCTAAAGTAATCCAAGGTTGTCTTTCTTGAATATCCTTCTGCTCTTTGTAATTCATTAGCATTTCACTCGAACCCTTGAATCCTTGAATCCTTTGGAATCATACCTACTCAATAGGAGAGGACCGACTTATTTTACCCTAATTAACGACAACTCAGGAGATAATCCTTTCATTTTTACTGAACTCAACTTTATTACGGAGGTGTCAACGTAAATACAGACGGAGAAACTGCAGCATCAGCCCAGTATCGATCCAGATCGAGTTGGAAACCCGCCCCATCGTCATTTGAAACCTTCAGTCGATATGGAACTCGATAGGATTTAATTTCCTGCATTCTAATTAATTCTAGCCGGTAAACAAGGGCGCCGGTTAAATCGAACATTTCGATCTTGTGAGCATCTTGTCTATCATTAAGATAAATCTTCTCTCGAACATTTCCCCATTTATTTTTTAGAAGAAGAACAAAGCTATTTTTGTTCCCTTTAATATCGTTATTTAAAGATGAAACTTCGGCACTCTCGAAGTCTTTACCGGATCGACCCTCTATAGACCTATCTTCCATGAGATCCGTTGAATCATATTCTACCACCGGAATACGGCCGAACAAAATATTAACAATGTCTTCGGATTTAATAGATATTGAAAAAAAACGCTTCATGTTGAAATTTGTAGGGCGTTTTTTATAAAAATCACCCTTGGCATGGGAAACAAAATAGAACCACTGGCCGTCGCTTGCGGCACTGATCACAGGATGTCCTGAAACGCTGCTGAGTGTAATTCGAATTTTATCGGGTGTGGATGCGACCCATGCGATTCGGGTGGTCATCTCTTTTTCCTCTTTTTCCAAAAAGGTTATCTTACCCACACCTTTGATGGTTTTGAGTGTGTGATTTTGGCTTTTCAGAATCGAAATAATCGCTTTGGCTTCTGATGGCGAACGAAATTCTTTTGATTCTTCCGAAATTCTATGGGAAAGGCTGGTGCAGGCGGAGATAAAAAATATGCAGATGAAAAGAATCGTTGGGAGTTGCATATTTTGAGTCGAACCATTCATTTACCGGTCAGTTCCTGGATCTTTTTTTCAAGATGTTCCTTGTCTTTCTTTTTCTTAGACAATGACCGTTTATAGAATTGAAGTGCTTTTTCTTTATGGCTTATTTTAAAGTATGCATCCCCCATATGCTCTAATATAATAGGATCGTCAGGTACCAAGTTTACTGCCTTTTCCAGATATTTCACCGCTTCGTTGAAAAGTCCTTTTTTAAAATAAACCCAGCCCAGGCTGTCGGTAATATAACCGTCATCCGGTTTTTCTTCTAACGCCGCCTTGATTAGGCGTTCGGCTTCATCCAGATTTTCCCCCATTTCAGCATATGTATAACCAAGATAATTCAATGCATTGGCATTCTTGGGTTCAATGCTTATAACGGTTTTCATCTGTGCTATGGAAGCCTTTTTCTTACCCCATTTATCATAAACGACACCCAGACGAAAATGGATTCCGGGGTTGTTGGCCTCGATTGAAAGACCCTGCTTAAGAACGTTTTCAGCCTTTTCAAATTTTTCTTCTTCTTCATAAAGCGAACCCAGATAGAGCAGAAAATCCGGATTGTCTGGCGTGTCCTTGATAACACTTTTCAAATAATCGATGGCTTTTTGGGTATTTTTATGTTTCTGATACAAAAATGCAATATGAACCGTAGCTTCTGAATAAAATTTGGAATCCGGCGTTACTTTTTTAAAATGCACAATCGCCTTTTCCCAATCTTTTTTCCCATCAAAAGTAACGGCGATAACGTAATGAAGATCCGAGTTTTTCGGCGCCCCCTTCAACATTCCTTGAAGTATAACGACAGCTTCATCATATTTCTTTTTATCTAAATAGAGTTGAACCACCGTTCTCACCACTTCTGTTTGAGCGGTGCTTCTATCGCCCAACTCCTTGAATATTTTTTCAGCATCCTTTTTCTTTCCCTTTTGATAATAAAAGTACCCCAGTTCCATTGCGGCTATGATGTTTTCGGGGTCCTTTTCTAAAAGGTCCTTGTATAACCGAACAATTTCTTTTTCTTTTCCTAAAGTTTTATACAGATTCAAAAGTTCATAACGTGGCTCTTCAAGATCTGAATTTAATTCCAAGGTTTTTTTAAATTCCGTTTCAGCGCCTGCCAAATTGTCTTGAGAAACATAAATCTTTCCAATAAAGAAATGCCCGGCATACGATTCAGGGAAGTTATGAACAAGTTTTTGAAAAGTCTTTAAGGCTGAATCCAGCTTTTCTTCCTGCATGTACAAACCGCCCAAAAGCAGATAAATATTTTTTTGTGTTGGATCTATGTTAATAATTTCTTCATATGCTTTTTCCGAAGCCTCAAACTCTTTTGCTTCCTGTTTTAGCTTTCCGTATATGATCAGCGCATTGATGTTCTCAGGATCCTTTTTTATGACCTTTTCGACAATGTTTAATGCTCTTGCATTATCCTTTTGCTGAAGATAAAGAGTTGCCAATTCTAATTGTAAATATGAAGACTCCGGATCTTGTAGAATGGCTTTATTGAGATATTGAATGGCCTTATCCAAATCACCTTTATTCCGATTCAGCTGTGCTTCGGTAAAGTAGTAATACGGACTTTCGGTCTCCACGCCATCCACCGCCGTACCTGCCTGTCTTTCATCCAATCGCAATGTTTTTTTTCTATCAGGTGCACAACCTGATAAAAATAAAATGACCATAATAACAATGGCCAGGTTAAGTGAGCTGACTTTCATTTTTTAAAATATCCCATTT
>JAOUGB010000388.1 GCA_029857875.1 Desulfobacteraceae bacterium
TACCATGAATATCAGATATCACCGCCATTCTCATGACATAAACCCTATCATTTTTATGACATTTTATCAATAACCTAAACTGAGCGTTTCAAATGGTGACAGTTTTTCCCATAATATTTTCACCTATTAGATGAGATCTAATAGCGATTTTAGGAATGTATATTTATCTATAATTATTATTTAATTATATTTCTGTCACTATTTGAAACGCTTAGTTTAGGAATAAGATATATTCGTTCTACACCCGTATCATTACATCGTTGATTCAAATCCCGTTGCCTGTCATTCAAAACTATACATACTCTACACAATAATATTTACATTGACATTTACATTATCCTATGTTAATCAGAATTCAGATGCAAAACTTAAGCAAGGGGAGATTGTTCCATGCAACCAGAACTCACTCCAAAACAGCAACGATTTTTTAACTATTTGGAGCATAAAATTACCAGAACCGGGAAAGCGCCCAGCTTGCGGCAGTCGGCAGCTGAGATGGGGGTGAGCCATGCGGCGATATCTCAGCTTATAAAAGCGCTTGAGAAAAAAGGAATTCTCAAACGTGACGGTCGTTACAGCCGCACGATTCACTTGCTGAATCGCATCCGAGAAACAGCAGGCATCATGCGGTGGCGGGAAGTGCCCATCGTGGGAGATATCGCTGCTGGATTGCCGTTGTATGCCCAGCAAGAATGGGGTGGGAGCATTGTGATTGATTCAACCTTGTATCATGGTCCAAATCTGTTTGCGCTTAGGATAAAAGGCGACTCGATGAGGGATGCCGCTATTTTGGATGGGGACCTGGTGATTTGTGAGCCGCGTCAGTTTGCCGAAGATGGTGAAATCGTTGTGGCCCTTATCAACCAGGAAGAAGCGACGGTCAAGCGTTTTTTTCGCAGAAAAAGACATATTGAACTGCGTCCTGAAAATCCTGATTACAAGGCGGTCAGGTATGATTTTAATGAGATCCTGATCCAGGGTAAGGTTATCGGTGTTCAGAGAGGACCCAAAGGATTGTCGACTGATGATTGATGATTGTCGATTATTGATTGAACCGGCAGAGGTTGAAAGCAGAGGACAGAGGACTGAAGGCAGAAATTAGGAAAGAGAAAAGAGGATAGGTGATAGAGGTCGGAGGCAGATCAATTGAAAATTGATGGTTGAAAAGTGAAAATTTAAATTACCGGAGCGAAGCGACGCCTTCAATCAACAATCATAAATCATCAATCCAAAAAGGGAATTCCTCCGAAATCGTTCAGGTCCGGAGCAGCATATGACAGCAATAACCACTAAAGAACACCGAGATTCCAAAACCTGCCAATTGTATGTGGGCACAAGTGGTTTTTCCTATGCAGAATGGATCGACGCTGGATTTTATCCCTCTGGCACAAAATCGGGCAAGATGTTACAGCGATATGCCCGGCGCTTTTCGATTACCGAACTCAACTATACCTGGTATCAGATGCCCAAAGCCGAAGCCATTGAGCGCCAGCGCCAACAAGTTCCTCAGGAGTTTTTGTTCGCTGCCAAGTTAACACGCACCCTGACCCATGAAATCGACCAGCAGCAATGGCCCCATCAGGCCGTTCTCTATAGGGAGGGTATCGTTCCACTCGTTCAGGAAAGACAGCTCGTCGCTGTCTTGATCCAGCTTCCCCCCTCGTTCCTCCGCACAACATCAAACCGAGAATACCTGGCAGCTTTGCTCGACAAGCTTCATGGTTTGCCTTTGGCAATTGAGTTCCGACATCATTCCTGGGCCAGCGATCGTGTGTTTTCTGAATTGGAACGCCGTCAGGTGACGCTGGTGGGCGTTGATGCACCGGATTTGCCGAACCTGTTTCCGGTTTTGGACGTGGTCACCAACCCGGATCTGTTTTATGTGCGTTTTCACGGCCGAAATGCCAAAGGTTGGCGTTCGGGGAATATGCAGCTTCAGTTTGATTACAGCTATTCAGACGATGAACTTCATGCGTGGATTGAAAACAAGATTGAACCCATGAGCAGTCGGGCGCGTAAAGGCGTCATTTTTTTTAACAATCATGTTCGGGCTCAGGCGCCGGAGAATGCTCGAAGAATGGCTGATTTATTGAGAGAGCGGGGATTGTCGGTCTTCTGAATAGCTATTAAAAAACATTATCGCTTCAGGTATAATTAAATTCTTGGCTGAAAGAACTCGTGAATAAGGGCTCGTAATGAAAGAACCCGCCTTGGTTTTTTATAAGGTCTCTGCTTCAGCAGGAGGTTTCATCCATAACGTTAAATCTCACCTATGGTTCTTTCAAAACGATCCCTAATTCTCTTAAACAGCTTCCAGCCAAGAATTTAATTATACCTGAAGCTCCCTTGAAAGCGATTTGCTTCAAAGGACTAAACTATTACATCATTTTTCATGCGGGAACGATCCATTATTCATATCAATGTGGCTGATTTTGCGGTGGCCGTGGAGCGACTTGTGGATCGACGTTTGAAGGAACGTTCGGTGATCATCGCCCATGATACCGCAGTACGGGCAACAGTATATGACATGAGTGAAGAGGCTTATCAAAATGGTGTCCGTAAAGGAATGGCCCTTCGACGGGCACTTCGCTATTGTCGGGATGCCGTTGTGCTGCCGCTTCACCCCTTCCGTTATGAACGCGCAATGGTTCAGCTTTTAAAATGTGCATTGTCCTATTCGCCGTTGATCGAAAAAAGCGACCATGATGGACATTTGTTCATAGATGTCACCGGAACAGGGAAACTTTTCGGTCCGCCGCCTGACATCGCATGGCGCATCCGGAAGGAGATGCGCGTCAATATGGGCTTTGATCCGATTTGGTCGGTTGCTCCCAACAAGCTGGTGGCCAAAGTGGCGACACGCATGGTCAAACCAGTGGGTGAATATATTGTCGGGGCAGGTGAGGAAGCGTGTTTTTTGAAACCCTTACCGATTCACCTCGTTCCCGGTATCGAAAGGGAAGACCTGAATTGTTTACGGGAATTCAATCTGACCCGCACCGGCCATGTGGCCAATCTGTCAATGGGACAACTGTATGTCATGTTTGGTAATCGCGGTCACAGTCTGTACAATGTCGTGCGTGGTATTGACCCGTCGCCGGTCTTACCTGTAGGGCAGGAACATCCCATGGTCAGTGTCGATCATACGTTTGGAAACGATACCAACACGACGACATTCGTGGAAGGTGCATTGTATCGGCTTGTCGAAAAGGCCGGTATTGACCTGCGCAAACGACGACTGACGGCAAAGCGGATCAGAATTGTCCTCGACTATTCCGACGGCAGTCGGATAACCCGACAGGCCACCGCCGATCCGGCGACGGCCAACGATTTTCGTTTATTTGCTGTGGCGAAGACAGCTCTTGAAAGGGTTTGGAAACGCCGTGTGCGTATCCGTCATCTGCGTTTGATTTGCCATCGTCTGACTTATCCCCCGGCACAAATGGCGCTTTTTAGCGAACACGAACAAGAAAAAAAGAAAAGCGACAATCTGATTTTTGCCCTTGATTCCATCCGCCGTCACTACGGATTCAATGCCATTCGCGTGGGAAGAACCCTTAATTAGATTGATGATTGATGATTGT